>CAZVCQ010000402.1:0-3445 GCA_964626085.1 uncultured bacterium | reverse complement strand
GCCGGCCGTGTCCTCGTGTACATTGATGGCAGCATCGTACGTGTTTGGGTCTCCGGCCGGGACCAGCGAAGTAATCACCAGCCGAGCGACTACGGCGCCGCGCTTCAAGTCGAGCGTATCCACGACGCCGTGCTCAGTGTATACCGACTGACTGCAGACGATCTCGACCTGATGGCCTTCGACCTCGAACGCGGACATCGAGAGATTGAAGACCATGGAGCGCGTACTCGGCCCGTGACTGCGGCAGCAGAGGCCGACAAACAGCAAGAGCGCCGTCGCACCGGCCGTGAGGGACCTCATGCTGCCATCTCAGTCTGGCCTGCCCTGTTGTCGCGCAACGTGGGAGGGCTGCTCTTGCGTCGCCGTGTCCTATCGCCCACCGCCGACGCGGCCGGTGTTCCTGAGGTCGTGGTGGAACTTGGGCCAGTGGGAGCTGGCCAAGGGACTCGTGCCCTTGAGCGCGTACAGATAGCCGTCCTTGCTGGTGAAATAGACCCTTCCATCCGGGCCGATGGTCGGCGATGACTGGATAGCGCCGTCGCTTTCGAACTGCCACTTGGCAGTACCGTCAGGATTCAGGGCGTACACGCTGTTGTCGGCCGACCCAAAGTAGATCGTCCCGTCCGAGGCGATTGTCGGTGAGGCGCTGACGCTGGCGCCGGTCAGGTACTTCCACTTGAGTGTGCCATCGGGGTTCAGGGCATAGAGGTTGCCGTTGTCCGACCCGAAGTAGATGGTGCCGTCAGACGCGATTGAGGCTGAGCCCTGGACGGTGCTGTCGGTGGCAAACTGCCACTTGAGCGATCCGTCGGGATTCAGGGCATAGAGGTTGCCGTCGTCCGAGCCGCAATAGACGGTGCCGTCGGCGCCAAGCGAAGGGGAGGCGTGGATGCTGCCGCCGGTCTTGTATTCCCACTTGATTGCGCCGTTCGGTCTCACGGCGCAGATGTTGTCGTCATCCGACCCGACGTAGACTACGCTGTCAGCGGCGACGGCTGGTGAGGAGCGGCCGGCCTTGTTGGCTAGGGTCCTCCAATTGCGTGTGCCGTCAGGGTAGATGGCGTAGAACCAATGGTCAAGCGAACCGAAATAGACGGTGCCGTCGGCACCGATGGCCGGCGATGCGTGTATGGAACCCCCGGTCGCGTAGCTCCACTTTCGCGAACCGTCAGAGTTGATGGCGTACAGCACGTCATCGTTGGAGCCGACGTAGATCGTCCCGTCGGCGGCGATAGCCGGTGAGGACCGGATTCCGTTGCCGGTCGAGTAGCGCCACCGCAGCGTGCCCTCAGGGCGGATCGCGTACAGGGCGCTGTCTATCGACCCGACATAGATGTTGCCATTCGGGCCGATTGACGGCGACGAGAAGAAGGAACCCCCTTCCAGGACCGTCAGCTTGAAGCGCCACAGGCGCAACGTATCGGGCATGCGGATCCTGATGTTGTGCGGGACAGACCATTGGGACATGGCGTTGACGGTGTCCTTTGCCTGCGCCGTTACCGCGTAGGTGTCAGGCACGGGCCACACGTGGCTCCCTGTCACCGATTCACCGGGGGCGACGAACTGGCTCCAGTCGGATGTGTCACCGTCGCCCCACGCGAACCTGATTGCCACGTTCATGCTTTCCGGATGGAAGGCGACGGTGGAGAATGAATAGGTTGAATCCTGTCCCCCCTTGTCCGGTCCATCCGGCTCTGAGGGCGCATTGGGGGCCGGGCGAGCCACCACAACTCGCACGGCGAGCGGGGCGGACCAGGCTGAGCTCAGGGCCGAGTCCCTGGCCTGAGCAGTGACTTCGAACATACCGGTATCAGACCAGGCGTGGGCGATCGTGACCGTGTCACCGCTAGCGAACCAGCTCGACCAGTCCGAAAGAGTGGAATCGCCCCAGTCGAAACGTACCGACACGCTGTCACCGTCCGGGTCAACGGCGACTACCGTGAATGTGTGCGCCGTATCCACGAAACACGAGTCGGGGCCGGTTGGCACGGTCGGAACTTCGGCCGCGTGGTTCTTCTTGGTGCATGAAAACACCGCAACCAGCACCAGGGCAGCAGGCAATAGGAGAAGTAGTCTGGCATGAATCCGATACATCTGTACCTCCCGCGACGCTCACGTGTCGTCGCCTCAGGCTTCTATACTACAACGTGTAGTCTATGATTGGATTGCAGCCCTGTCAACGTGCCGGTCTTCCGCTGCCGACTCCCGGGGCCGCGTCAGGGGACGCGGAGGTCGATGGCTTTGGGCAGGGCGGTCAGGCGGAAGTGTCTGAAAGGTCGAGGAACCAGAACGTCGCCGTCGAGTTCGACCTCAACCGGTTCCAGGAACTCAAGCTCTAGCTCCAGGCCGCGGAGCATCTTCACTTCCTTCAGTTTCACGTGAGTCCCAGCAACGAAGCGCGGGAGCTTCTTCAGCGTCGACCACCATCCCATCTCCCACCCGATGCAGACGTCGATGAGACCGTCGTCAGGACGGGCATCCGGCGCCACCTTCAACCCGCCACCGTAGTACTGGCCGTTCGCGGCGACGATCATCAGGACGCGCTGCTCGGCCTCGAAGTCACCCGACTGAATCCGCACCAGCGGGCACTCGAGGTGGCGGAGGGTCCGGGCTATCGCCACCAGATACAGCAGCATGCCGCGCAGGTGCTTCGACTTCCGGGCTTCAGTCGTAACTTGGGCATCGAAGCCGAAGCCGGCCGCGTTCGCGAAGTAGGTCTGCCTTGTGTTGCTGCCGTTCGACATCTCCACCCGAATCACGTCGATTGAGCGCGCTCTAACATCTTTGGCGACACGGCAGGCCTCAACCACGTCTGAAGGTATGCCGACGTTCCTCGGCAGGTCGTTGCATGAGCCAACCGGAACGACTGCGAGAAGGGGTCGAGAGGTCGAGGGATCAGGGGATCCAGTAGCGGGCATGAGGCCGGAGACGACCTCGCGGACGGTCCCGTCGCCACCGACGGCGATGACCAGTTCTGAGTCCATTGCCTTGCGGGCCAAGTCCGTCGCATGGCCGGGTGCGTTCGTCTCGGAAAGGGTGATGTCGGGGAAGAGCCGATTCAGTTCATCGACTGCCCTAGCGCGGAGCTTCGCGCCTTGGGCCCTGCCTGCGACGGGATTGACTATCACGGTGGCACGCAGCATCCGTCAATCGTCTCCGTATTATCGACCCCAGTCAAGAATTGCAGCGCATACGGAGGCCGTTGCCTCCCAGCGTCTTTGTGGTAAGATGCCTTGTGCGTCGATTCACCTTCTGGGCCGTCGTGCTGGCCGTACTCGTGATTGTCGCGTTCAACGTGCAGGGCTGGCTGGTGCTCGCGCGGACCAGCCGTGTGCTTGAGAGGGAACTCGGGGACCGCCTGCAGACAGTGGCGACGACGCTGGCGGCCGTGCTGGCTGGCCGGTATGACTCGCCCGGCACCGCGTCCCTGCTCTCCGAAGATCGG
>CAZVCQ010000401.1:0-3445 GCA_964626085.1 uncultured bacterium | reverse complement strand
GGTCGCGCTCGTCGGCGCACCCAACTGCGGCAAATCGGCGCTGGTCAGGGAACTGACCGGGCTCCACGCCGAAGTCGCGCCCTACCCGTTCACGACTACCCAGCCGGCAGCCGGCATGATGGAGTATGAGGATATTCAGATCCAGCTCGTGGACACGCCGCCGGTCTCACCTGACTCCCCGGCCTGGGTCTTCCACATAATGCGCACGGCCGACATCCTGGTCTGGATGCTCGACCTCTCCGACGACGCCCTGCTCGAGACCACCGAACAGACGCAGGGCCTATTGGCGCAGGCGCGAATCGCCTGTGCAAGTCCAAAGGACAAAGTACAAAGGACAAATGACGAAGCTGGCCCGACTCCGGCAATCGACAATCAACAATCGGAAATCGCAAACCCCAAGAAGTGCCTCCGCCTTGGCGCCAAATCCGACGACCCGCAGGCGATGGACCGGCTGGCGATACTGCGGGAACTGATTGGCGACGTCGAAGTGCTGCCCATCTCGGTTGAGCATCACACCGGGCTTGAGGAATTCAAGCGCCGCCTGTTCGCGATGCTTGAAATCATCCGGGTCTACACCAAGAAACCGGGCAAGCCGGTCGAGTTCCGCGACCCCGTGATTCTGCACATCGGCGGGACCGTAACCGACGCGGCCTATCACCTCCACAAAGACTTCGCCCAGCACCTCCAGTTTGCCCGGCTCTGGAACAACGCCGGGTACGACGGCCAGCGGGTCGAGCGCCACCACGTCCTGCAGGACAGAGACATTCTCGAATTCCACGTGTAGCCAGGGGACATGACCGCGAAAATGGGGACTGTACCGCGCTGCTCGTTCCTACGGTGCCCTGGGCACGTCCGACGCAAGCGCTCCGTGGGACTGTCCCTTGTTTTCGCGGGTAATCGTGTCCCATGCTTCGGCTGACCCTAGCCCCAGTACCTCTGGACCCCAGAACCCTTCTCGTGAACCACTGATGGACACCGATGTCCGGACAGATGGTCCAGTAATGGCATTCGGCCACTGGTGCTTGATTGGTCATTGGGCTTTGGCACTTGGTCATTCCCCTTGGCTCCGCTCTCCCTCTCCTCGCTGAGGAGAGGATCGGGGTGAGGAGTCCTGCAAACTGCAACCTGCAGACTGCAGACTCGCCGCGAAACGCGGCGCGATTGGACCTCTCAAAGTACCTCCCATTGTTCGTCAGGAAGTACCGGCCAAGGTATCGCTCACTGTGTCGTGAACTGCGTCGGCAACTGCGTCGGTAACTGAATCCTGCACTGAATCTCAACCTGAACCTCAACCTCAATCCGTCGCTGCACGGGGCATTGCTCGCGACATTGCTCCAGAAGATGTCCCAGTCATCGTTTGTGTCATTGTTCGAGTCGATGTTCGAGTCAAAGCTCCGGCCATTGTAGGCTTCAACGTATCTCGCGCCGCGTCGGCAGATGCTACCCCCCAGGCAGTAGGTGGACCGCCCACTCCACGGTAGAATTGTGGCTCCGGCAGTGCCTGACTACTACATATAGATTGTCGGGAACCGGCCACACCCTCACCCGAAGTATCTCATTGTGTGTGTCACCGGTATTGGAAAAACCACAACCCCCAAACGTAACACGGCTCGTTTCTTCGGACATCGGGTATCGTCCTTCGTTGGTCCCCAAGTCGTTTCCTGTCCTATGCTTCCGCCATTCTGCGTTTTGGCTTTTGGCTTTTGCCTTTTGACTTCGTCCTGCCGAATTCCCATCCCCCAGACGGCTGGGGGAGCCCTTGCCCCCTATGCGGCCCCTGTTCCGGCATCCGCAACAACCACCAGTACAGCGCCGGGAACGGCAGCCGCTCCGGCCGCAGCAACAGACGTCGTTCCTGTCCCATGACCTGGTATCGCATCGGCACCCGCTCATTGAGCCGGAACGGCGTCTCCTTCTGGTGCTGTACCTGCGCCCTGACCCGCACCCAGTCCTCGTGCCGTAGCAGCCGTAGTTCCAGCTACCGCAACGGCTCTCGTGCCTGCGTCCGTAAGAGCACCTGTTCCTGGCCCCGAAACAGCGTCCGTTCCGGCCCACGTTCCCGCACTCGCAACAGCCGCCGTTCCTGTTTCCGTAACGGTATCCAGCCCAGCGCCAGACCCCTCTTTACATCGCTCCTGCCGCGCGGGCTTGACTATGCACGGCGCGCGCATAACATCCCTACTGATGCAAGGTCAAATCCGGCCGGACGGAGACGACTCCGTCGCCATCGATTTTCCCAAAGCACTGAAGGACAGATGAAAGGCAGCGCCGGTCGCCGACCCGCGAAACCGCGCACGCGGAGCGTCAGGCCAGCGAGCCTCGCCGTGCGGGAGCGACCGCCTGCGTACGGGGCGCATGAGAAGGAGTACATCATCTTCTGCGACGAGTCGGACCGCGAGGGGAAGTACTACTCGAACTTCTACGGCGGGCTGATTATCGGCGCATCACAGTATATGCGCATCAACGCGGTCCTCGACAAGGTCAAGCAGGAGCAACACCTGTTCGGCGACGTGAAGTGGGAGAAAGTGTCCGAGCAATACCTGCCGAAATACGTAGCCCTGATGCGCGCCTTTTTTGCAGAGGTGACAGCCGGGAACGTGAAAGTGCGAATCATGTTTCGGCAGAAGGCGTACCGGCCGACCGGACTCACGTGCGAGGACTACGAAATGCGCTATTTCAAGCTGTACTACCAGTTCATCAAACATGCCTTCGGACTCGCGCTGGTGCCTAGGATGTCGGGAGGAATCAGGCTGCGTCTCTACTTCGACCGTCTGCCGGAAACGCGCGAGAAGACCGAGATGTTCAAAGGCTTCATCCACGCCATCCAGACGACGCGCACTTTCGCTGCGTCGGGCATCACGCTCGACCGGCAGGATATTACCGAGGTGCGTACTCGCGACCACGTGCTCCTGCAATGCCTGGACACAGTTCTTGGATCAATGGCCTTCCGGCTGAATGACAAGCACAAGCAGAAGCTGCCCGGGAGCCGCATTCGAGGCAGGCGCACCCGGGCAAAGGAGGCGCTCTATCGGTTCATGCTTGGCGAAATCCGTGGTCCACTGCCGGGGTTCAACATCGGGGTCACGACCGGCTCCCGTGGCGACCCTGCGAGTCGCTGGAACCAGCCCTACCGGCATTGGTGCTTCCAGCCGAAGGCGTCGGTCTTTGATGGGGAATTGACCAAGAGATGACGAAAGAAAAGCATCGGACCCCACCAGACCTACATAAGCCGCTGACGCATCACGTCAGCATTCGGTCAGGCAGGGACCAATGCCAGATTGAGGTTACCCGCAAGGTTCGGCATGTCAAGCGAATCCTCGTGCCCGTACGTCTGCTTGACTTCCCGCCCTTCTGCCATCTCCTCAACCCCTGATGGGAAACGCGCCCGACGGCAGGGAAGCAAGGAATGAGGAGCGAGGAATGAGGAGTGAGGAGCAACGATGAA
>CAZVCQ010000400.1:0-3448 GCA_964626085.1 uncultured bacterium | reverse complement strand
AGGATTCGGAGAAGGACATCAACCTGTACGTCAATTCGCCGGGCGGCGTGGTCTCCTCCGGCCTTGCCATCTACGACACGATGCGCTACATCAAGGCCAAGGTCTCGACCACCTGCGTCGGCGAAGCGGCCTCGATTGCCGCACTCCTGCTCGCCGCAGGCGAGAAGGACAAGCGGTTCGCACTACCCAATGCCAGGATAATGATTCACCAGCCTTCGGCCCACGGTATCTCCGGCCAGGCCACGGACATCGAGATTCACGCCCGGGAGATACTGAAGCTGAAGGAAGAGCTGTCGAAGATTATGGCCAAACATACCGGCCAGCCGCTCGAGAAGATTCTCGAAGACTCTGACCGCAACTTCTTCATGTCCGCCGAAGAAGCCAAGACCTATGGCCTGATTGACGACGTAATCGAGAAACGGAAGTGACCGAAGGCCCGAAGCGGCGGCGGACAGTCCGCACCCGCTGTTCGTTCTGCGGCATCGAAGGCGGCCCGGAGGTGAAGCTGGTCCAGGGCCGGACCGGCCGCATCTGCGAACGCTGCGCTGTGACGGTCTCCGGCCTCTTCATCGAGCAGAAGAACGCGCCCCCGGCTCAGCCGCCGGCAGCGGTTCCCAAACCGGCCGAAATCAAGGCCTTCCTCGACGAGTACGTCATCGGGCAGGAACATGCCAAGAAGGTCATCTCGGTCGCGGTCTACAACCACTACAAGCGGGTCTTCTCGCGCCGGACCGACATCGAGGTCGAGAAGTCGAACATCCTGCTCATCGGCCCGACCGGCGTGGGTAAAACCCTGATTGCCGAGACCCTCGCCCGTTTCCTGCACGTCCCGTTCTCAATCTCGGACGCCACCCCGCTAACCGAGGCCGGCTACGTCGGCGAGGACGTCGAGAACATCCTGCTGCGCCTGATCCAGGCCGCGGGCGGCGATGTGCGAAAGGCCGAGACCGGGATTATCTACCTGGACGAAATGGACAAGCTGGGCAGGAAGACCGACTCGCCGTCGATTACCCGCGACGTATCCGGCGAGGGCGTCCAGCAGGCCCTACTGAAGATACTCGAAGGGACGATTGCCAGCGTGCCGCCGCAGGGCGGCAGGAAGCACCCGGAGCAGCAGTACATCCCGATCGACACGCGCCATATTCTATTCATCTGCGGCGGGACGTTCGACGGCCTCGAGCGGGTCGTCGATCACCGCATCCGGTCAAGCACCCTCGGGTTCGGCGCCGACATCTCCGAGCGCAGGCAACGGACCAGCGACGAATTGCTGCCGCTGGTCGAACCGGACGACCTGGTGAAGTATGGCCTGATACCGGAGCTGGTCGGCCGGCTACCGGTCATCGCCGGGCTGCACAGCCTGTCCCAGGAAGCGCTGGTTGACATACTGACCAAGCCACGCAACTCGCTCACCCGCCAGTTCGCCTTCTACTTCGAAGTCGAAGGAGTGAAGCTGACCTTCACGCCGGAGGCGCTCGGCGCGGTAGCCGAAGTAGCGGTCGCACGGAAGACCGGCGCCCGGGCCCTGCGCGCGGTGCTGGAAGAGACGATGCTCAACATCATGTTCGATCTGCCTTCACGCCCGAACGTGGAAGAGTGCATCATCACTGCCGCGACCGTGAAAACGAAACAGCCGCCTGAGTACGTACCCAGACGGCTGCAGCGCAAAGCTCAGTAGCTTTCTCTTAGGTCCTTGTCCTCAATTCTGCCTTCTGACTTCTAACCTCTGACTTCGTCCGCCCCTTAGCCATTTCCCCTTTCCACTTTCCCCTTCAGGATTCCGCCTCAAACTGGTCCTTGCTCGCCCCACAGACCGGGCAGACCCAATCTTCGGGCAGCTTCTCAAAGGGCGTGCCGGCCGGAACGCCGCTATCCGGGTCACCGGCCGCCGGGTCATACACGTATCCGCATACCTGACAGACGTACTTCTTCATTTCTTTGTTCCTTTCGACACTCTCGACGCTCTTCGTGACCATCGACGCCGCATAAGTCGGCGCGTTCTTGCCGGTCTTGCCGCCCTTGATTTCGTGGTAGTAGGCGTAGGTCAGCGGCACGCCCGGCCGCACCAGCTCGCTCGCTACCACATCGGCGATGAAGATGGTATGCGAGCCGCAGTCGACCGTGGTCCTGACCTTCCCCTCGATCACCGCCAGCGTGTGCTCGGTCAGCAACGGACAGCCGGTCATCCCATCCCGGTACTGCGCATGGACGAACTTGTCATAGTCGCGGCCGGAGTGGAATCCGAATATGCCGATGAACGACAGCGGCGCTTGCTGCTCCAGCACCGATACCACGAACTGCCCGGTCCGGGCAATGAACTCATGAGTCAGGTTGGCCTTACTGACACTAACTGAGACCTGGCAGGGCTCGCCGGCGACCTGGACAACGGTGTTGACGATGCACCCGTTCCTTTGGTCCCCATCCCGCGCCGTCAGGACGTACAGACCGTAGGTCAACACATTAAGTGCAGCCAGGTCGACTTTGGTCTGGTCGATCTCGCAGTGAGGACCGGTCCCGGCCGCCTCAATCATCTGCCGACCCGCTCTTTCAGCTTCGCGGCAATAGCCTTGCCGAACTCCCGGCACTGACCGAGCGCGGCCGCATCCGGCACGAACTTCAGCTTCAGGGCCGGCGCCGCCAGCTCCACGCCCATTTTCCGAAGATAGTCCTCGATTTGGGCGGTTGCCTCACCGCTCCATCCGTACGACCCGAACGCCGCGCCGATGAGGTTCTTCGGCTTCAAACCCTTCGCATAGGTCAGGACATCGGCCACGGTGGGAAACATGCCGTTGTTGAGGGTCGGTGAGCCGACCAGCAACGCGCCGGCGCAGAGTAACTCGGTCATCACGTCGGCCCGCGTGCTGCCGTGCAGCGGCATCATGCAGACGTCGGTGCCGGCCTCGGCCACCGCGTCGGCAATCGTGCGTGCCATCAGGCTCGTGCTCTGCCACATTGTGTCGAAGGTGATAATCGCCCGGTTCTCCGGCTTCTGCTCCGCCCATTTGGCGTACCAGCCGAGAAGTGTGCCCAGGTCCTTCCGCCATATCGGACCGTGGTCCGGGGCAATCGCCTTGATGCTGATACCCAGTTTGCCGACCCTATCGAGCAGCTTCAGCACCAGCGCTGAATACGGCAGCAGGATATTGGCGTAGTACTTCCGGCCTTCGAACAGCATGTCCGCCGGGTCGGTTTCGTCGGCGAACCGCTTGCCGGTGGCGAGGTGCATGCCGAACCCGTCCTGCGAAAAGAGCAGCTCGTCCTCGGCCAGGTAGCTGACCATCGAATCCGGCCAGTGGAGCATCTTCGTTTCGAGGAAGGTAAAGTTCAGGCCGCCGAGCTTGAGTGTTTCCGCGTCTTTCACCGGCGTTATCTGGTGATTGTGGTGCAACTGGGCCGCGAGGTTCTGCACGCCCATCTGCGACGCGTAGACCTTGTCGGGTTTGATGATGTC
>CAZVCQ010000399.1:0-3449 GCA_964626085.1 uncultured bacterium | reverse complement strand
GTCTCTCACCCCAGCGGGACAGCAGCGAAGTGAAGGTGAGGAACTTGAAGTTGCGGTAGCTGGCACAGAGCTGAATGTGGTCCAGCGCGGGCGCGGTGTCGTCGAGCATCACGGAACCGGTGAAGCCTGGACCCCATACGAACTCATCCCGGCCGAACTCAAGGCGGAGCCAGGGGAGCCGGAACGCGAGATAGGCAAGCTCGGTCTCAAGCGTGACCAGGTCGCGCCACGGCAAGACCCGCGTGCCGGGAATGTGAGCACCGGAGGAATCGGACCGAATGTCGACCTCGATGATCTTCGGATGGTAGGCAGTCAGCTCAAACCGTTCGTAGAAAGCGAAGTCAGTGCCTGGGCGGTTGTTGATGACGGCACCGAGCGACAGGTGCTGCGTGTCCAGAGAAGCACCGGCGCGGGAGAAGAAGTCGCAACGGGCCTGGGCGTCTCTGATGTCGGGAATCGGGATGCTGACCGTGGGACGGCGGGCCGGCAGTGCGGGTAGCTCCGAGCCGAATTCGAACTCAAGGCGCCTGAGCGCCGCGAGCTGTGCCGGGCCGATGGCGTCCGGGTTTCCGCTTCGGGCCTCTAGCAGTAACCGTACGCACTCCCCTCGAGTCCACGGCCTGCTCGTGGCCGGCATCGAGTGGATGAGACCTGACGTCTTGAGGAGGTCGAGGTCGTCATAGAGCCTTGAATCGGTCGGGACGTTCTCCAGACCCGTGGCCGTGGCGAGGGCTACGGCCGCAGCCAGCAAGAGGCCGATGCGCACTGCTACTTTATCACGCCCAGCCAGTCGCGCAGGATGAACTGGAACCGGCCGATGAGGAGTGACATGCGGGCCATCACCGTGTAACCGAAGGATGCGCCGAACCCGACCATTAGGAAGACGATACCGGTCTCGGACGCTACCTTGAGCGCGCCTTTGTGTTCTTTGGAGAAGAAGAAGTAGAAGACTGAGCAGATTACCCCGATGAACGAGATGATGGCCCAGAGCAGGACATCCCAGCGGGCAAAGATGCCCGGGGTGAGGAACGTGCCTTGCATCTGCTTGATGATGTTGGTCTGGAAATAGGCCGGTATCGCGACGCCCGAAGCCCAGCCGAGCACGAAGGCCATGGGGAAGCGGATGAGCCACGAGACCTTGGGAATGAACCGACAGAAGTAGCAGAGCCCGAGGATGAGCGGAATGACGAGCAGCAGCTTGTTGCCGAGGGAGACAGCGGAGAATGGCTGGAGGAAGAGCGGGTTGAACAGGTCCGGGTAGACGGCGTTGTACCAAGTGAGCGAGATGGAGTAGCCGACGGAGACTCCGACAAAGAGGTGCTCGCAGAACTTGTAGAACGGGTTGTCCTTCCAGAGGAAGGAGAAGATGCCGATAGTCAGGATCGCCGCAACCCAGGTCAGGATACTGGTGGAAAGGTGCATCACGCCCCCCTCTTCCGGGTCGCGAAGTAGGCGATGTTGCCGATGATTACGAGTATCATGATGACCACGTGGGCCAGAGATTGCGAGTCCATTGCGGCAACTGCCGGCATGTAGGCTTTGGAATAGCCCTTCTTCTGGACCATGACTTCGTACTCTGCACCGCCTTTCATGCCCGCCAGCAGGCCGGTGAGTTGGCCTGACTGCAGGTAGGGATACGCGTCCGCGGCCGAGACCGCGGTGAGCCCGGCCCCGACCTTCATGCCGTAGCGGGACTGGGCAAAGAGCAGCCAATCCTGGTAACCGGGGGTGCCTGCCGAAATCGCGAAGACAATCGGTATGTCGCGCAACCGCTGGACTTCGCGCATCATCGGCAGCGAGTCAAGCGGGTGGCCCTGGTAGTCGACCGGGAACACGTTCTTGATGTTCTCGCCCATGCCGAGGATGACGGCATCCACGCCCGCTTTCCATCCAAGGTAGACGACGTCCTCCCCGTACTTCTTTCCATACTCGGGCGGTATCTCCGTGACGGCCTTGTCGGCGAGCCCGACACCCGTTACCCAGAGCCCGCAGAGCAGCACCTTCATGTCCTTGGCGAATGCGTGGCGCATCACGGCAGCCAGCATCGGGTAGAGTTCGGGCATCGAGCTTGGGTCGAAGTCAACCGAGATAAGGATGGTCTTGCCCGCCGGCAGCGCGTCAATCGCGTCGAATAGGGTCGTGGCCCTGGGCCCGGAGGTCACACCGAGACCGAGCGGCTTTATCAGGGGCAGCATCACGAGTATGCCCATCACGATGTATATGATGCGGCGGTCGATCTTCAGGAGGTATTGGAAGAACTTCACTGTTTACCTCCTCCCAGCCACCCGCGTTCAATGCCGAGGATGACCTTGAGCGACGTCGCGATAGCGCCGAGGGCGATGCCGAAGAGGATTGCCCGCTTGGCCGCCATGTTGGGTACCGAGAGCACCCACTCGGCGAGCTCGGGCAGCTTGCCCCAGATGGCGCGGCCGATCGGCACCATGCCGAGCATGACGATGAACGCGGCAACCAGCAGCAACGCGGCTTCTCTGGTACGGGCGCGGAACGCACGGTACGCGGCCGACGCCATGTAGAAGGCGAGAATGGCGAACATCGAGGCGTTCAGCGGCACCAGCAAGTTGCTGAAGATAACGTCCTGCAGCGGCGAGCCGGCCTTCACACCCCAGCCGAGGCCGATGACCGCGGTCGCTGCGGCCGCGATCAGTGTGACGATCGAGTAGTACCAGCCCTGCCGACGGCGCTGGAGTTTGTCGATGTGGTAGAGAATCAGGCTGCCCGTGCCGAGCACAAGCGCGAAGGCGCCGACGATCCGGATCCACTTCGTCGTCAGGTCGTAGAAGCCGACCGAGATCGGATGCGGGATGAAGAACTGGAGCATCATCGCGACGCCCATCACGAGGCAGATGGCCAAGGGTATGCTGCGTTTCACATGCGCCTCCTAGTTGACACTGAAGAACTCGAGGATCCGGCCGAAGAACGCGAGAGAAGGGATATTGCTCAGGAGCAGCAATGCCGAGCCCACCACGACGATGGTGAGGATGATCATCTTGCCGTAGTCCTGCCCCTTGAGCGAGCCCAGAAGAAGCGGTTCTCGTGAAAGGTAGGCCGAGGCGGCATAGAGCTCTTCGCCGATTAGCGTGTAGTCGCAGGCGGTGATGAAGAACGGCAACTGGAAGATGGAATCGGTGCCCGCAATCTGGATTGCGCCGGTGGTAGCACCGGTTTCGGCCAGAATTAGCGACTCGGCCCAGAACGTGCCGAGGAAGAAGTTGGTCGCGGGTTTCTCCCGGACCATGAGGCCGTCAACCGCCGCGGCAAAGGCGAACTGCTGGTCGGTCACGAAGAAGACCGAGTCGGCCTTGAACGCGTCCGGCCGGCCCGCCTTGGCGTACGATTCCTTTACCATCTCGCGCGCCACGGTGTAGACGATTGCGTCCCGGTTGGGCACGAGCAGGGTCGAGTCGTACTGGGCGACTTTCTTGGCTACT
>CAZVCQ010000398.1:0-3454 GCA_964626085.1 uncultured bacterium | reverse complement strand
GCCGGTGACGCCGTACTTGTAGGCGCGCGCGCCGCCCGCATGGGTTGCTACGTTGCCGCCGATTGAGCAGTCGTCGAGCGAGGCCGGGTCGACCGGGTAATAGAGGCCAGGTTCGGCACACGCCTGCTGGAGCCTGGCGGTGCGGACTCCGGGCTGGGTGCGGACCATGAGGTTACCGGCGTCGACTTCGAGTACCCGGTCCATCAGTTCGGTGGAAACCAGGATGCCGCCCTGGCTGGGAATCGAGCCGCCGGCGAGGCCGGTACCGAGCCCGCGCGGCGTCAGGGGCACCAGTTCCTCCCGGGCGAGGCGGACCACTGCCGCGGTTTCCTCGGCCGACCGCACCTTGACTAGAGCCTCGGGCAGACGCGCCGGCTCGCTGCTTTCGTCGTGCCCGTAGTCGGTCAAGAGCGCCGGGTCGGTGACCACCCGTTCGGTCGCGCAGATTTCAGCCAGCCGGTGAACCGCCGACGCAGAGAGCGGCCTGAATTCCACCGCTTAGCCTATCCCCGGCGAGCTGTCAGTCAAACGCGGCCATATGTCGCATTGGTCCCATGTGTCCCATTCCCAGAAGCAAGAACCCGGCCGAAGCCGGGTTCCTGAAAAGACACCAGTCGCTGCTACTTCAAGTGGTTGTCGATCTTGGTCGACAGGATGTTCTCCGCGGCATAGCCGACGTGCCGTTCGACCTCCTTGCCGTCCTTGAAGATGATGAGGGTGGGGATGCCGTGGATGTCGTACTTGCCCGGCGTCGAGGGACTCTCATCGGTGTTCAGCTTGCAGACTGTCAGCTTGCCCGCATATTTGCCGGCCAGCCCTTCAACTACCGGGCCCATCATCTTGCAGGGGCCGCACCACGGAGCCCAGAAGTCCACGAGCACCGGCAGCGTCGACTTCAGGACCTCTGCTTCAAACGTGACATCATTGACCGGCTTTACTTCAGCCATTTGTTCAGTCCTCCTGCTGTGCCTTGGCGATAAGGCGCACCAGCTGGCGGAGCCAGGGCCTTGTCACCCGGTAACATACCTGATTGCCTTTTCTTTCGTGCGATACCAGACCGGCTGCCCTGAGCACAGCCAGCTGTTGCGAAACCGTCGCCTGGGCCACACCCAGGCACTCGGTCATGTGCTTGACGTTGCACTCCCGGCTCATCAGCCCGGAAACCAGTTTCAGCCGCAGGGGATGGCCGAGCGCCTTGAAAGCCTGCGCATACTTCTCGGCCCCCGCCGAGTCCATGCAGCTTTCCATATATACCTTTGACGCCCCCCGGCCGGCCTGCGATTCCCGCTTCATCTCACGACCTGCGGCGAACCGTGACCGCACCGTTGGTGGTCGTGATGTTGATGCTCGACGCGCCGGAACCGATGCGCCCGCGCAGGTGATGTTCGGTCTGTGACTCGTAGATCACCGTGAAGTCATAGATAGTGATGAGTCCGTTCGTGTTGGTGATGTCAATCACAGCCGAGACATCGTCGGGCAGCAAGAGCGTTACCGCGCCGTTCGTGGTCGCAAGCCCGACATTCTCGGCCGCGCCAAGGTCAGCGAGGTCGCAGTCAATTGCGCCGTTTGTCGTCCCGCCATAGAACGGGCCGCTGTGGACTTTCACATCCAACCCGCCGTTGGTGGTCGACACGCTGGCAGTTCCCTCGGTGCCAATCAACTCGATGGCGCCATTGGTCGTGCTGGCGGTGATGTCGCCGACCGTGTTCGCCACGCTGACATTGCCGTTGGTGGTTGAGAGAGAGAGGTCGACGTTCTCGGGGGCGGCGATGGTGAAGCTCGCGCCGTACGGCCGGCTGCCGCTCGGCATTTCTGCCTTCACTCTCAATTCGTCGCCGACAACCGTGTCGCTGTAGACCACATTCGCGATCGCCTGCTCGGCGTCCGCCTTGTCCCGGCCGAAGGCATGCTTCAGCACATCTACGGTGATAACCGCGTCGTTCGAAGCGGCCACGCTGATGGCGCCATTCCGGGTCGCGGCGTTGAGACCGGTGATGCCGTCGGCGGCGTAGGTATGAGTTTCGGGAACCTCCAGCTTGTAGGTGTACAGACAGGCAACGGCCAATAGAGCAACGGGAAGGAATCGACGCAGGTGGCATTTCACAGGATCCTCCTCAGTTTGGACCGCTGGCGGTCTCCGCCTGGGGCATGAAGAGCAGGCCGGCGGAGAAGAACAGACCGCCGAGTCTGTCGTTCGGCGCAGCGCTGACCGCGGCGCCGTTGGCGAGGCGCCAGGTCGGCGTGAACGGTGAATAGAGATAGCCGCCGCGCAAGGCGATTCCGAGCCTACCGGACTTGCTGTTGACGATGAGTCCCAGTTCCAGCGCGGCCATGCCAGCCAGGCGCATGCCCGATGAGTAGGTCGCTGCGCGCAATAACGAGCCGAACGGTACCGAGTCGGAGGACCTCTCACGCAGACTGAATGACTGCGAGAGGCCGCCGACACCGACCATTGGTACGATGGTCAGAAACGTCACCGGTGCCAGTTTCACCCCCATCTCGCCGAAGATGCCGGTCGCATCGGTGCGCAGTCGGAAGGAGTCGTTTTCGACGTCGTCCCAGGTCTTGAAGAAGAGCGGGCCGACCAGGAATGAACCGGTGAGCGAGCGGAGTTCCAGTCCCCAGCCGAAGTGGCGGCTGCGTGCTGCGGGCATGCCGAGTTTCGCGAACTCAGTGTTGAACCCGCTGACCGGCGGCTGGTAGGCTGCGGCGAATGGTATGAGCCACGCTTCGGGAGACTCGGCTGCCGGCGCCGGGGCCGCCGCGACCAGCAGGAAGACGATCAGCATTATTCGCATATTCAATATTCCTTAGGAGCTAGTATAGGGCGGGTACCGAGGGTGTCAACTGGCGGGAGCGGCGAGCCGCGGCGGCCCCACCTACCCCCGAGCTCCCGTTGTCCGCTGCGCTCCGGGGGCCAAAGCGAAGCCGCCCGCGTGGGAACGACGGGCGGCTTCAATCTGCGGAAAGAGCTAGTTCGTTACCAGGACCTTCCGAACGGCGACCACGCCGGAAGCGGCATACCGGCAGAAGTAGACACCTTCCGGTACGAGGTGTCCAAGTCCGTCCTCACGATTCCACGTTGCCGTGGCGATGCCGTTGGCCCCGGCCGTGCAGCCAAGTGAGCGAACCACGTTGCCGACCGCATCGTGTATTTCGACCACCGATCTGCCCGGTCCCACGGGCTGCAGTCTGACTGTCATCTGCCCCGTTACCACGCTGGGGCTGACGTTCAGACGCTGCGGAAGTTCAGCCGGTCTTGATTCCTCAACGGCGCCCGAAGTGTAGAACAACACGAAAGCCGGGTGGGAGCCTCCACCGAAGGGGTACCATTTCTGGTTTTCCGGGGTGGCGATGTGTGTCGTAGTGGGTAACGCGTTAATGACCCCGTAAATCCAGATATCCGTCGGCCATGACGCGAGGTCTGGGAAGTTAAACGTGTCATATGTCGCCC
>CAZVCQ010000397.1:0-3460 GCA_964626085.1 uncultured bacterium | reverse complement strand
ACCGTAAATCAAGTCCCAATGTCGGGACTAGGGCTGGTGCTCCATGTTGACAAGCGAGCAGGGGGTCCCGGAGTCGAGCGCCTGCTTCAGCTTCTGCTCGACGGCGGTGCGCTCCTCGGGTTTGCTGCCTTTGTCGAAGAAACCGAGGTCGGCCATCTCCAGGCCAAGGTTGCGGAGCAGCTTCTGGAACCCATCGTACTTCCAGCAATACGGCCCGCTCGGACATATCTGTTCGTGGATGTTGATAAGGAAGGCATGGCCTGATCCGCCGAAAGCCCACGCCTCACTCGAATCGAGGTGGTAGTAGTCGAGCACCGCCTTGACCACGCCCATCATGGTCGTGTTCAGTCGGCCTTGTGACAGATTCTCCAGTTTCATGGTCTCCTCCTTTGAGCAACGGGCCCGCAGCCAGCGGATGTTTCGGCCATCCGACCCGGCCTGCTTCCGTCCCGGCTGTCAGCCGCCGGCTGCTGCACTTCGTGGACATGGTAGCGGGTGCGGACCGCGAAGTCAGTGCAGTGAAGAACGAGGCCTGGCACCGGGCCGGCATCAGCCGGCAACTCCCTGAGGTTGACAGACAGCCGGAGACGGTTAGACTGACTTACTTGGTTAACATCTTCGGTCGCGATATCGGCGCGCGTGTTTCCTGGCGCGTCGTGCCTGCTCTGTTGTTCGGTTTCACGGGCAAACCAGCCTCTGTCGTCCCCATGTTCGGTCAAAGCCGGCGGTAGACCAAGATGGCCAATACATGTGCGGGCGTGGTGCGGCGTCGTCCTTGCAGGATGGCGGAGCATCTCGGCCGGCTGCTTGAAGCAAGGCCGGAGGTCAGGGAGCCGTTCGAGCTCGGCTTTGCCGCGATGAATGCCTGTAGCTGGGACCAGGCAATCGAGTACTTCCAGACGGCGGTGACGGCGACAAACGGGCCGGGGCTGGTCGCGCTCCACAACCTCATCGGGGTCTGCCATTATACCCAGGGCCGCCCCGGCGAAGCGCTCAGGGCCTTTCAGGAGTCTGCCCGACTGGCCGAGCAGTACGGCGACCAGCAGGGAAAATCCCGTGCACTCGGTAACCTCGGGCTCATATTCCACCACAATGGGCAACTTGACCGTGCGCTCGCGTTTCTGGATCAGGCGCTGGCGATAGCCAACGAAGCCAATGACGTATGGGCTTCGGCCATCCAGCTCGGCTATACCGGCAACGTCTACCACGACAAGGGCGAGCTCGACCGGGCGCTCCAGCACTACGAGGCTGCGCTGGCCATATCACGCGACATCGGGGACCAGTGGGGGGTCGCGACACACCTGAGCAACATCGGCAGCATCTACCACGACAAGGGCGAGCTCGACAAGGCGCTCCAGCACCACCAGGAGGCGCTGGCGATAGCACGCGAGACCGGAGACCGGTGGAGCGCGGCGAGCAACCTGGGCAGCATCGGGAGCGTTTACCGCGACGAAGGCAACCTCGAAGAGGCACTTGCGTACGAGAACGAGGCCCTGGCGATAGCTCGTGAGATCGGGCACCAACTGGGCGTGGCGACGGAACTCGGCAACATCGGGCTCATACTGACTGCCCGGAGCGAGCACGAGCAAGCCGTGCCGAAACTCGCCGAGGCACTGACCATCCTGCTGGCCGTCGGCGTGGCTGACGGGCCGCGGCAGACGCTGACCGGGCTCGCCGGGTGTGAGGACAAGCTGGGTCGGAAACGTCTCACGGAACTGCTGATGGAAGCCGGAAGGGCAGAAGAGATCATCAAAGACCTGTTCGACCGGATTGACCAGATGCGGATGAGACGGCCGGACTGAACTAGCGGCACGCTGTTCCCATTCCCACCAACCGGCTGAGAGCCGGCTTTTCCTTTTTGGCCGGGACTTCAAGTCGCGAATTCCGCTGGCCGGGGCTTGACACTTAAGGGAGCGGCCGTAGACTAGTCGGGAATGGTGGCATTCACTCTGACGCGCGCCGAAGTCACTCAGTCACCCGCTCGCATTCCGCCGGGTCGAAGGGCGGTGCGCCCACCAGAGCCGGAAGCCTGTTCGGGAAACGGCCGCGCCGCTGCGCCGCGGCAGGTAGACTGAATGGAGTACCTGGGCGGTCTGCCGCAATCCGAGCCTGTGGTCAGATTCCCGTTCGCAAAGGGTCGGGCCGCGATGGCGGCGTGCAAGTGGGACGAGGCAATCAGCCACTTCCATGCGGCGACGAAGCACGCGGCCGGGACCGAGTTGGTTGCACTTCACGGCCTGGTCGGGCGGTGCCACCAGACGGCGGGCCGGCTGGAGCAGGCCCTCGAGAGCCACGAGGAGGCGGCCCGGTTGGCGGAGCAGTTCAATGACAAACGGGGGCAGGCTGCCGCCCTCGACAAAGCCGGGGTGGTCCTGCGGGACCTGGGCAGGTTCGACCAGGTGCTGGAAAAATCCGAAGCTGCGCTCAGGCTG
This sequence comes from uncultured bacterium, assembly GCA_964626085.1. GTDB lineage: Bacteria > Hydrothermota > Tepidihabitantia > Tepidihabitantales > Tepidihabitantaceae > UBA2258. The sequence continues at coordinate 1,028 of CAZVCQ010000397.1, read as the reverse complement.
GCCCGGGAAGCCGGTGCTCTTGCCGAACAGGCGTCGGCCCTCGGCAACATCGGGACCTTCCACTACGTCAGCGGCGAGCCGATCAAGGCGCTCAGATACTACGAGGAAGCGCTGAGGATACACCAGGAGACCGGTGACCGACACGGGCAGGCGATGGTCCTCTGTAACATCGGGCTCGCCAGTTCCGACAACGGCCAGCCGGCCAAGGCGGTCAAGTACTGCGAGAAGTCGCTGGCGCTGGCCCGGGAAATCGGTGAGAAGCGGATCGAAGCGGGCGCCATCGCCAACCTTGGGTTCCTGCGCTGGGACAAGACCAATTTCGGCAAGACACTCGAGTACAACGGGGCGGCGCTCGCGGTATCACGTGAAACCGATGACCGTGCGGTAATAGCGAGCTACCTGGGCAAGATCGGGAGCATCCACCGCTCCCGGGGCGAACTCGACGCGGCGCTGAAGTCCTATGAGGACGCGCTGGCGCTGGAGCGCGAGATCGCGTACCAGGCAGGCGTGGCGACCGAACTGGCGAATATCGGGCTCATTCTGGTGGATAAGGGTCTGTGCGAGCAGGCTGTGCCGAAACTTACTGAGTCGCTGGGCATCTTGCTGGCCATCGGCGTGGCCCGCGGCCCACGGCAGGCGCTGTACGGGTTGTCCAGATGCGATGACGGGCTGGGACGCGACCGGCTGCTGGAGCTGCTCAAGCAAGGCGGGCTGACGGACGCGAACATCGCCGATCTTCTCGACCGCGTAGACCAGACTCGCCTGAAAAGGCCCGGGCAAAGGCGCGATCGTCGAGTCCCCATCGCCCCTCGCCAGTCCGCGCCCGGAACTCCCTCCTAGACCCGGTCGCAAGAACACTCTCGACCAAAGGTCGCGACTATCGTCAGCCGATAGAGTAGATGGTCAAGACATCGGGGGCCGAAGGGGTCAAGTGTCCGAAAGCCGCCAGCCGAAGTCGCGGTTCCCGGGAACGGCCCTAGTCCCGACATAGGAATGTGATTTGGCTTGAAGAAGAGAGGCTGCCTCTC
>CAZVCQ010000396.1:0-3467 GCA_964626085.1 uncultured bacterium | reverse complement strand
ACGTGGCGACGTTCTTCGCCAAGGACACGATGTTCGAGAAGCACCAGGACACGACGCGGCTGAAGCGGGTGCTGTACGGCTCGACGATGCTCTTCGACCCGTACCACGGCCGGGTCATCAACCACATGATGGCCGACATCTTCCCGTCCGGCTGGACTCACGCTCACCTCGAGGACCCGGCTGACGGCGAATACGCGGATTCGATGAGCCAGGGATTCCAGCTCGCCCACGTTGCCGCTCACGGCAATCCCAACACGTTCTCGGTGATGTGGAGCAACGAGGTCGCGGGGCTCTCCAACGGCTTCACGAAGCTGAACTTCGTCAACTCGATGGCCTGTGACCCGGGCTGGTTCGACAACGACGAGTGCCTGGCCGAGTACCTGGTCAAGGCCCCAAACGGCGGGTGCATCGCCGCCATGCTCAACTCGCGCTACGGGTTCGGCTACCCGCCGGCGCTTGGACCTTCGGAGTTGCTTGACCTGCAGTTCTACCGCTATTTCGTCCAGGGCGAGGCGACCCAGTTTGGCAGCATCGGCATGCTCTCCAAGGACTACTTCCGCAGCCTGGCGATGGGCCAGGAGGTCTGGCGCTGGTGTGTGTTTGAGCTCAACCTGTTCGGTGACCCGACGCTCTTCGTCTGGTCCGAGCAGCCCAAGAACCTGGCCGTGACCGCGCCGGACTCGGTTCCGACCGGTGTGCAGGTAGTGCGTGTGACTGCCAAGGACGGCACCACGCCGGTGAAGGGTGCGCTCGTATGCCTGAGCAAGGGGAGCGAAACCTATGCCCGCGGCTGGACCAATTCGCAGGGTTGGGTGGACCTGCTCGTCGCGCCGACCACGACCGGCGACCTCGACCTCTCGGTCAGCGCGCAGAATTACTATCCGTACGACGGGCTGGTGCCGGTGCGCGGCAGCTCGAACCGCCCGGCCCTGGTGTTCGCGGGGCTGCGCATCGACGACAACGGCGGCAACGGCAGTCTGGACCCGGGTGAAACCGCCGACCTGTACGTCTCGGTGAAGAACGAGGGTAAGGTTGACGCGACCGGGACGAACGCGGTCCTGCGGACGTTCTGTCCGTACCTGACAGCGGTCGACTCGACCTCGAGCTACGGCACGATAGCGGCCGGGGCAACGGTCGAGGGCGATCGGTTCCGCGTGACCGCCGCGGATTCGACTCCGAGTGGAATCCTGGCCGGGATGGTTGCCGCCTGCACCGCGCAGCAGGGCTCGTGGCAGCCTTATTTCGAGACCCGCATCGGTGACTTGCCCCCGGTGAAGAAGCTCTGGGCCGACCACGACAACAACGACATGATTCTCTCGGTCACTTCGCTCGGCTCGATCGGGACGCTCGGTCCGTACGACGAGGGGTCGGGATTGAAGTACCCGCGCAACGCGCCGCACGGGGCGATCTACTTCACCAGCTTCGCCTGCGGCAATGGCCCGGACTACGTGGTTGACCGCTGGTACGACCATCCCAGCTCGAGCTATCAAGCCGACTGGCGCGCGAAGGACACGCTGCACGCGGTGGTACCCCCGCTGGCCGGAGGCCAGGAATACCAGGCCGTGATCGACGACAGTGCCCACGCGACACCGAAGGGCCTGACCGTCACCCAGTGGTCGGCATCGGTCGCCGACCCGGGCCTGCGCGACTTCGTGGTTCTGACCTACAAGGTCTGGAACCTGGGTTCGGAGCCGCTGGACGGAGTCTACGCCGGCATCTTCTCGGACTTCGACATCGACAACACGACCATGAACGATGTCTACACCGACACGCTGCGCCGGCTGACTTACATGACCCAGCCTTACGATTTCGAGTACGCGGTGGGCATCAAGCTGCTGGCGCCGCTGGCCGCGGCCAACCTGTCGGCAATCGACCACAGTGTTTACGTCAGCCCGTCCGGGATGTTGACCGAGGCGTTGAAGGATAGCTTCCTGCGCGGGGCGATTTCCCGTCCCAACTCGAACGGTTCCCGCAACTGGTCCTGTGTCGCGTCGGCCGGACCGTATGACATCTCGGTCGGGGGCTGGACCTTTGTCGCGTTCGCCTTCGTCGGCGGCAACACCGAGCAGGAGATGCTCGACCACGCCGACTCGGCCCAGGCCTGGTTCGACCGTTCGGTCGCGGTGACCGAGCCGGCCAACGCCGCGGACATCATGCAGGTTGCGCTGCAGGCGTCGCCCAGCCCGGTGCGCGACCATGCGCAACTGCGACTCGCGCTGCCGCAGGCGGGTCGGGCTTCGGTTGAAGTGCTCGACGTTGAAGGCCGGGTCGTGAAGGTGCTCGCCCGTGGTGAGTTCGCCCGCGGCATGCACACGCTCGGCTGGGACGGCCGGGACGAGGCCGGCCGCAAGGTGGCGAGTGGTATCTACGTCTACCGGCTCGCGACGGCGGCCGGTTCGGTGGTTCGCAAGGCAGTAGTGCTCAGATAGTCCGGGCCGGGGTCCGGAGCAGAAAGGGAGTTGAGAATGAAGCGTCTGCTGAAGCTGGGTCTCGTCGTGCTCGCGGTCGCCATGCTCGGCTGTGCCACGAGTGGCAAGCACGAGGGCGGCGGCACCAGGGTGACGCCGGTCCAGAAGATGGAGTTCACCGACCATGTCTACTACCACAACATGGGTATCACGTGGGACGGCGAGTACTACTACACCGTGAACGGCGGCAACACCGAATACTCGAGCCTGAACCGGTACGACGAATCGGGAGAGCTTGATTCCGAATACGACATCGCCGCCGACGGCCGCGCCGTCCTATACAGCCCGTCGGAAGAGCAACTCTACGTCAAGTCCTACGGGCTGTCGCTCGACGACGTTGACCTGGACTTCGAGGAAACGAGCACCGCCCTTGAGGATATCTTCAGCGGGGATCAGAGCTCGGTCGCGATGTCACCCGACGGGGAGAGGATCTACGAGCTCTACGATGGCACGGTCAACGTGTTCAACACCGACGGCGACGAGGAGATGTCCTTCAAGCTGTCGAACTACGAAACCAGCGAAGAGGCCGGCTACGCCTACGCGATAGCAGCGTCGGACAAGTTCCTGTTCGTCTGGGCGCCGAACAGCGACACCGACGTCCTGGCTTACGGCGTCGATGGCAAGTACGTCACCAAGTTCTCACTGCCACGCGCGGGCTACGGCTTGTCACTGTCCTGGGCCAACGATATGCTTTGGATCGCCGAGGACGCGGACGGCGATACCGACGGCGCGGACGGGACGTGGTATGGGTACGCACTTAAAGGGCTAGAATGAGTCCCAAGTGGAAAGTCCGAAGTGCGGAGTTGGACTTTGTCATTTCCGCTTTCCACTTGTTACTTGCGTCCTCGCCGCTAGAGCTTTCGGACTGACGGCGCGAAGACTGATACCGCTCCAATACTGACAAGCACGGCGCATCCGCCAACCAAAGTCGCCGCCGGTGCGCCGAACCTTTCGGCGATACTTCCACCGATGAAGCTGCCAACCGGGAACATCCCGCTG
>CAZVCQ010000395.1:0-3502 GCA_964626085.1 uncultured bacterium | reverse complement strand
GTTTCATGCTACACCCATCACTACAGGTGTCCATCGAACCGGGGGCACCCCACACCTTGAGCATCGCGGACAACGCCACCATCTCCACCTACCCGCACGTCCTCTTCCAGAACAAGGCCTCGGGCGATACCGCCATACCGTATCTGCACACCATCTGGAGCGAGTGCCCGGCGGCCGAGTACTACGAAGTCGGGTACAACAAGCTCAACCTGAAGCAGGCCTCGGGCGAAGGACAGCAGAGCGCAGGCACGCCGCCGATACCGGTGAAGCCCTCGCTTTCCGCCTGCCGACCCAACCCGTTCCGTGACCGAACGCAGATCAGCTACGCGTTGCCGGCCTCCGGCAACGTCAGCCTGCGGGTGTACGACGTCTCGGGCCGGACCGTGCGCACGCTCGCGAACGGGCACCAGAAGGCGGGTTCTTACTCGGTAACCTGGGACTCGAAAGACAGCCGTGGCCGTCAGGTAGCGCGCGGAGTCTACTTCTACCGTCTCGACACGCCGGGATTCCGGGCGGTGAAGAAGGCGGTAGTAACCAGATAGGCGGGAGTCGAGAATAGAGAGTCGGGAATAGAAAGCAGAACGGAAGCCGAAAGGGGCGGGCGAAAGCCTGCCCCTTTGCCTGGGCCAGGGTGTCATTGGCCGCCGTCAGCAGCTATGACTCGGGCGGTGGGACGCCACCGGGCACATGAGCCGGCAGGAGGGGAGTCACTCCCGGGTTGACTGCGGGGTTCAAGGCGGAGTACAACGCGGCTGCCAATGTGGCCGTCAATCAAGGACTTAACCCGCCTGTCAGTCGCGCAACGAGGTCGGGGCTCAACGCGGCAGCCAATCGCGACTAGACTGGGGAACTCAGCGCCGCTGTCAGTCTGGACGTCAACGCCACTCTCAACCCGGCAGTCAATCGCGTATCGAGTTGCGCAATGAGTTCCGGCCTGACTTGCGCGTTCAGCCGCAGCTTGAGCGCGGCGGCGAGCCGCGCATCGAATGTGCAGGCGAATGTCTGGTTCAGGACGGCATCGAACGGCGCAATCCCGATGCAGGTGCTTTGACGAGCAGCCGCTGCCTCACCCAACTCCTGTGAGCGCCGCGTGATACCGGCTGGTGTGACTGCCACCGTCTTACACCTTCCCGGAAAAGCGGCAGCCCTGCTGCAGTGCTTCAGAGCACACACCGTCACCTATGTGTAGTTGCAGGCCAGAATCCGACCACAATTCTGCCGGGGAGTGGGCGGCCCACAGACTGCCCCGGGGGTAGCATCTGCCGATGCAGCATGAGACACAACAAAGCCTACAACTGGGCGTACTTCAAGTCGAACATCGAGCTGAACGACGACACGAACAACTGCCGGAACAACGTCTCGAACAACTACTTGAACAACCAGCCGAACAGCGACGGATTCAGGTTGAGATACAGGTTGATATACAGCTCACTATTCAGCCGACGATACATGTGCCGACGTAAGTGATTACACGGCTGGCGATACGTCCACCGCTACATCCTGACGAACAACGAGAGGTACTTCGCGAGACACAACCGCGCCTTCAGCGCGAGGCCGCAGCGAGAATTTCACCACCAAGACACAGAGACACCACCCGAGGAACGGACGAGGTCAGAATCCAGAAACTGGAATACAGTGGTATGAAGTGCCGGTGTCCGGTCGGAGACCAGCCAGTCGGCGGACGGTTCAGTTGACCTGTGTCCATCCGTGGTTTGCCTCGGGGGAATCTGCACCATCTGCGGTTGTCTTTGCTTCAGCAAGGCGAGATCCCCTCTCGGGGTCGGGGCGACGGTACGCGTCGTCTGCGCCATCTGTGGATGGCCTCGGTCGGTGTGAGGGCGGCATCGTTAGCTTGACAGGGGTGGCCCGGTGGCTACTCTTTATGGTCTATGCATGTACTCCTGTGCGCGATATTTCTGGCGGCACTGGATGCGCCGCTCCCGACTTCAGTCCGGGTCGAGAGTCTGCCCGGGCCGGTTCGCCATGCGTATTCGTTCGAGCAGCTCTCCAACAGCCGGTACTCGGTCCATACCGGGTTCGATGATTCCCTGCCGGCACAAGTGATGGCCAACGTACTCTGGGCAATGAGCCGGGCACCGCGCGCCGGCAGCGAGTACCGTGAGTTCTACGTGGCCACCGTGGACAATGTCTACCGCTACGACCCGTCGAGTCTGCTCCTCAGTGTGCACCGGGCCGGAGATCACCGCTACAATTCGGGCTCGGCCTTTGAGGCAGGCGTTGCCACCAGTAGCCTCGAAGAGACCGGCATGGCGATTCAGGCCGGACTGCTGGCCGGGGCCGCTTTCAACGAAGGGGGACGCGGGACGGGGAACGTGGAACGAGGCGTGGTGAGCTGTCCGATGCAATGGGCCGCGGACCACGCCGCGGTCGATTGGAAGCCGGAACATCCGATCCAGATGGTCAGCGTGTTCGGCCGGGGCCCCTACGAACCGCTGGATACTGTGTGCGCGGCCCGGTCGTCGGATTCGAGCCTGCCGTTGCCCCACGTGTTCGGACCCGACACCTTCGAGGCGGTGATTGCCGACCTGAACCAGGATTCGTCCTTCAGCCCGGTCGGGCTGTCGCAGGAGAATGTGTCGCAGCTCTGCTGGGCCGCATACGGAGTGACGCCGCATCTGACCTACAACCACCGGCAGGGTTTGACCGTGCCGAGCGCGATGGCGAACTTCTATTTGACCGACCGCATCTACGTGGTCGGGGAGTACGAGGTCAGCCGGTATCACAACCGGCTTCTGTCCGGCACCGCCGCGGCGATTCGCGATCACCGGATGGAGCGGGTTGGAGCCGGGGACCGCCGGCCCCAACTGCGGGCGGCGTCAGCACGGATTCCCGGGAGCGCGCCGACCTACTTTGTGGTCTGTGTTTCGGACACGGGCATCGCCTCGGCGATGATGGAAGCAGGATTCGCCGGCTTCCAGTTGCTCGCGCAGGCACGGGCGCTCGGTCTTGCCGGCTTCCTCGTTGCGCCGCTCGGCCGGCCCGACCGGAGAGCGATTGCCTCGGCGCTCGATCTGCCCGCCGACCACGTTCCGGCCCTGGTCTTCGCTTGTGGTGAAGCCGGGACTGCCGTCGCGGAGCGCGGGGCCGATGCCGGCGCGGTCACAATCGTCCGAGCCCAGCCGGCGATCCGCAGCGGCAACCTGCGGGTCGAATACCGTTTGAGCCGGGCCGGGCAGGTCCGGGTCGAGGTCTTCGACATGCTGGGCCGGCCGGTCAAGCTGCTGCTGGACGAGCGGCAATCATCCGGTTATCACGCCGCGGTGTGGGACGGAACCGGTGAAGACGGAGCCCGGCTGAAGCGCGGCACCTACCTGGTCGTTGTCATTTCCGGCGGGACCGTCGCGAAGCACAAAGTTAACCTCGGCTAGCGGCCGAAACAGCTCCAAGCCCCGGTCCCCCGTTACCCCAGACCCTTGGAGTCCCAGAACCCTAGGAGGCCGGCCGGAAACCGGTAGTCTGGGACGCACGGCCACGAACTGAC
>CAZVCQ010000394.1:0-3507 GCA_964626085.1 uncultured bacterium | reverse complement strand
AAGCAGGACCTCAGCGAGGTCGAGGCTCAGGTCGAGTCTGAGACCCGCTACGAGCCCGTGCTAGACGATCCTCCGCCCGCCGACGACGACCCGCCGCCTTGACATCCCGTCCCGAATTGGTACGCTTCGCCTGATGGTGGACCCCAAACCCCGCCCGGATACCCTGGACCACCCAGCGCCCGCACGAGACCAAGCCTACGCGCGACCCGTCCGCTTGCCCAAGCTGCTGTACATGTTCCCTGTCGTCGCGACGTTCGGAGTGTCCTTGGCGGCGGGGATAACTGGAGAGGTGCCGTGGGCAGCGCTGACCCTGGCTGGCTTGGCCACTTCTTCCGTGACGCACTATGTCATGGTCTACCGCATGTGGAAGTCCATCCAATGGGGTGGAACCGCAAGAACAGGACCAGGGAAAGCACTCGGCCTGATGCTCGTGCCGGTCTTCAACATATACTGGGCGTATCAAGCGTATTGGGGCTTCGCACAGGACTACAACAGGCTCGCGAAAGTAGTGAATGCCCGGACATCGGACACCGACAGGAGACTCGACCCGGTGCCGACAGGACGATATCTTGCGCTGGGCGTGCTATACTCGATTGCTCAAGTTGTCATTCCACTTAGCAGGTCTGCTCTGGCCACTGCGTGGTCACCCGTGACGCAGAACCCTAACCAGGCAGGCTCGGCCGAGGCGTTGGCATGGGTTGCGGCCGCGTTCGGGCTATTTGCCTGCGGTAACTTGCTTGTCGTAACCGACTCGGTCTGCAACGCAGTGAATGGGCTCGCTGACCTGCAAGCGAGTGACGTTGATACCGCCAGTTCGGCGGATTGGCAAGAGAAGGCGGCCGCGGCTGAGGCGAATGAGGACGCCCAAGAGGCCATCCGGTGCTACCAGAAAGGGCTTGCATCTGATCCCTCCGCCGCCGACGCTTGGTTCAACATGGGCGGAGTCCACTGTGACCTGGGCCAGTGGGAGCAAGCGCGTGAGTGCTACACCCAAGCTCTCAAACTCAAGCCTCGCGACCCGAGTTTCCTCTATGGGCGGGCATACGCAGAGGACCATCTGGGTCGGGACGCCGACGCCATCCGGTTCTACACCCAATACCTGACCTACGCCGCGCCAGAGGACCGTGAGAGGATTCAGTACGCACATGGCCGTCTCGTGGAGTTCCGGGGACGATGAGTGTCCGTGAAGATGGGGACGCAGACCACTATCGTCAATCCTCGACCCTCTCCCCGTCGCCTTGACATCCCGGCTCGCGATACCTAGAATCCCGCGATGATAGGGAACCAGAGGGAACCAGGGGAACCAGGGACAGTCACCCTATTTCGGGAAGCTTCGGGACATCGCGCTGCCGCAGGTAGCGAGCCATCCCATTCTAGATTCCAGATTGTAGACTACAGATTGGCGGACAGGGCGACGCAGCGTCGGTTTCCGGTTTCCGGTTTTCGGTAGCGAACTTCCATCCCTGACTTTCCAATCGTGCTGGCAATGTCACGCGGTTCGTCAAGGTTTACCCCGTGGTGAGCCCGCGGTAGTTGACACCAACGCGGCGCAGCACTACAATCGCGGGACCAAGAACAGTGCCGAGAGGCACAAACAACAAAGGAGGAGTTGTGAAGCTCAAAGTCTGTCTGGGCCTTGCAGTAGTTGTGCTCCTGGCATCAGGGGCAGGCCTGTCCGAGGCTAAGAAGCTGCATCCGGCCGGGGGGCTGCTGTTCCGGGACCCGTACACCGTGCCCGGTCTGAAGATATTGGACGAGTCGACGTTCCCTCATGGCGCACTCGGCCCCCCCCCACCGAGCAGCGCGGTTGACCTCACTGCGGAGATGCCGCCGGTGGGCGACCAGGGCAACCAGGGCTCGTGCGTTGCCTGGGCCGTCGGCTACTACGACAAGACCCACATCGAGTATGTCGAACGCCAATTGGGGACGCCGAATCCCACCTATGATCTTGACGACCCCGAGTATCAAATCAGTCCGTCATTCATCTACAATCAGATCAACGCCGGGCGGGACGGTGGCGCTTCCCCGATGGATGCCCAGATACTGCTTTGCGACCAGGGCGCCTGCAACATGAGCGACTTCCCGTATGACGACGCTGACTACACCACGTGGCCGACCGAAACGGCCTACGAGAACGCCATACCGTATCGGGGTTATGACGCCTGGGGCGTGAATGTATGGTCCGATGACGGCATCAATCAGATCAAGTGGATCCTGTACGCCCATCACACCTGCGTCCTCGGGATTAACGTCTACGGCAACTTCGACAACATCGAGAACTACGATACCGTCTATACGGTTCACGACAAGACCGGCAAGTCTCGCGGCGGCCACACGCTCTGCCTCGTCGGCTACGACGACAACAAGCAAACGGCCGACGGCCCCGGCGCATTCAGGCTGGTGAATTCCTGGGGCACGGATTGGGGCAACGCCGGCTACTGCTGGATGTCCTACTACGCCGTCAAGACCTCCAAGAAGCCTCTGAGCCAAGGCTGGGTATACTATACCAATGACCGGTACAAGTACATCCCGACCGCGCTGGCGCGAGTCAAGCTCACCCACCCTCGCCGGGATAACGTCGGCATCGCCTTCGGGATCGGCAGCTCGGATTACCCGCGGTGGGTCTACTACTTCCGCCGGTTCTGGAATCTGGGCGGTTCGATTCCGTTCCCGAATCACAACCTGGTGTTCGACCTGACCGACGGCGCTTCGTACTTCGACCAGACCGACTCGGTCTGCGTGCGGTGTATCGACGTGAATAGGGACAAGAAGAAGGGGAGGATCGACTTCCTTTCGGCTGAGTACGACGGCAGAACCGGCACTTCGGATCAGACACCGGTTGCGATTCCGGACTACAACGTAGCGGTATTTGCGAACCTCGAGCTCCCGCCAACGTTTGGTCCCCAAGGGAAGCCGCTCGACGGTACTGTGGCAGCCAGCCGGGCCAGCTACCGCAATGGCGCAATCAGCGTCGCCTTTGAACTCGACCGGCCCGGGGCCGTTGGGATCACGGTCTACGACGGCGCGGGCCGGACCATCGCCGCGTCGACCGCGAATGGTGAATCCGGACGAAACGAGCTGACAGTCAAGTTGCCGCGTTCCGCAGGGGTCTGCTTCTATCGGCTGGAGTCCGGCTCGACCACGATGATGGGCAAGCTCGCAGCGATTCACTGAAGAGGATACCGGACAATCCAAGCGCCCCTGCCCTGCAGGGGCGCTTCTGTCCCGGCGAACTCCAAAGCAGGTGAGTTTCGGGGCACATCATTGGTTTGATCGCCGAGGATTTCGAGGATTTCGAGGACACGCTACGAATTGGACTCAGAAGCGCGTCAAGGAGTGGGTCACCCGCCCCAATTCCGCCCGGCCATCCGTAGGCATTTCAGATTGCAGATTGTAGATTGCAGATTGGCCGGCCCCTCGGCCCTTTGACATCCCCGCCCGCGAGTAGATCGCCGAGAGCAGTCAGGAGTCAGCGGTATGCAGCAGCCGAGCCCGCGGCTGCCGGCC
>CAZVCQ010000393.1:0-3520 GCA_964626085.1 uncultured bacterium | reverse complement strand
TCGCACCCAGCTCCAGGATGCCGATTTCCTTGGCGAGGAGCGGCATTAGTTCCTGCAGCCGTTCCTTCACGTCCAGCATCTCGAGCAGACGCTGCTTTTCCGACAGGTCGAAGTTGACGTAGGTCGCAGCGAAATCGGCCAACCGGCCCGGCGAATCGATATTCGAGACTACGGTGGTCACATCGTCAGGCAGGTATGGCGCCAGCTCGGCCAGCTTGCCGAACGTATCCGCCACGCTCCGCATCAGAGCCCGAGTCGCGACGTCCTTCTGGCCGGTGTCCTCGAGCGGTTTCACCTTTGCCCGCAGATATGGGGCACGCGATACGTATTCCTCGACCCGCGCCCGGCGCATCCCCTGCAACAGCAGCCGCATGGTCCCGTCCGGAAACCGGAGCATCTTGAGGATTACCGAAATAGTGCCGACCTCATACAGGTCGGCCGGTTCGGCCTCGCGTTCGAGCGAAGAGTCGCGCTGCGTCACCGCGCAGACCAGCTTGTCGCCGGCAAGCGCCTCGTCGACCAGCTTGGCCGACCGCTCGGTCGAGACCACGAGCGGCGATACCAGGCCGGGGAACACCACTCCGCCCTTTACCACCAGCACCGGCAGTTCTGCCGGGAACTGACCGATGCGAGCCTGGGACAAGTCCTCCTGCCCCGGCTTCAACTGCTCTTCGGTCTTGACTACTACATCAGGTTTGTCACTCAACTCGTATCACCTTCACGGTGCTGCCGACCGCCCGGTCCAGCTCCAGGCTCAGCACCCCGTCCTTGATGTTGACCTTGATGCTGTCCGGGTTGACCGGAAACGGCAGGCTCACCCGCTTCTCAAACCCGCCATACGGAATCTGGGATTCATAGAATGTCACACCGCGCCGGACCTTCTGCGGCGGCCGCTTGATGCCCAGAATCTGAACCATCCTGGCCCCGACCCGAACGTGGACCTCCGCCCCGGGGACCCCGGGCACCTCGGCGATCAGATAGACCTTGTGCTCGCTGACAAACAGATCGACCGGTGGCTCCCAAACGGCGTTGCTCTCTCCAACACCGAAGAACCTCTCAAACAGCTCATCAACGTCCTGGCTGATAGAGACTATGGCTCCGAGGCGCCGGTAGCGGTCCATATTCTAAGTTAGACGCTTGCCGGTCGCGGTCTGATTCCCGGCGGGCGCGACCGGATGGGAAAGGCGGCCGATTGCCAGGGCCCGTCCGCTGGCCGGCTCGACGTCCACCCAGACGCCGTTGATGCGAACGTCCCCGGTCGCCGGGTTGAGCCGCACCGGCACCATCTCGATCATCCGGCGCAGCGACGAGTCCTTGCTCATCCCGAGCACCGAATCGAACGAACCGCACATCCCCGCGTCACTGATGTAGGCGGTGCCGCCGGCCAGTATCGCTTCGTCCGCAGTCTGGACGTGAGTGTGGCTGCCGAGCACGGCCGAAACGCGGCCGTCAAGGAACCAACCCATCGCCTGCTTCTCGGCCGTCGCCTCCGCGTGGATGTCCACGAACACCACCTGGGTCTCGCGCCGGATCTCGTCCAGCGCGGGCAAGGCCCGGCGAAACGGGCAGTCCAAGGCCTTCATGAACACCCGTCCCTGCAGGCTGACGACCGCGACCTTCACTTTGGCGGTCTGTTCCGCGTCCGCCATTTTGCCTTCTGCATTTTGCACTTTGCCTTGCCCGCTCGTCCCTTCCGTCCCGGCGGCCACCTCGTCATTCATTAATCGACAATCGTAAATACCGAAGCCCCGTCCCGGCGCCTGCGGCGGGAAGTTGAGCGGCCGGAGAATCCTCGGCTCGGTGCCGAGGTACTCCCAGACTTCTTTCCGGTCGTATGCATGATCCCCCGTCGTGATACAGCCGACGCCGGCCTTCAGCAGCCCATCGGCAAGGACGGGCGTGATACCGTACCCGCCCGCGGCATTCTCGCCGTTGGCGATGACGAAGTCAACGCCCAGCCGCTGCCGCAAGCCGGCGAGCTCCTGCTCGACCACCTTCCGTCCCGGCTCCGCGCACACGTCGCCAAGAAAGAGCACGCGCACGGCTCCGCTGGACTTTGGACTTTGGACCATGGACTTCGGACTTGCGCCTGCCCCGGTCTGTTCCTCCCCATTTGTCATTTCCACTTAGTCTTTTGTCATTTCCTATCGCGCATAATCGACCGCCCGCGTCTCGCGGATGACCGTGACTTTTATCTGCCCCGGGTACTTGAGCTCGGCCTGAATCTGGGCCGCAACCTTGGCCGCCAGTTCCGCCGAATCCCGGTCAGTCACCTTGTCTGGCTCGACCAGAACGCGGATTTCCCGCCCGGCCTGAATCGCATACGCCCGCTCGACCCCGTCCATTGACGACGCAATCGTCTCCAGCGTCTCCACACGCTTGACGTAGGTTTCGAAACTCTCGCGCCGGGCTCCGGGTCGGGAACCGGACACGCTGTCGGCAGCGGCAACCAGGAAAGCATAGTGCGAGTCGAGCGTTACCTCCTCGTGGTGCGCGGCGATAGCGTTCGCCACCAACTCATCCTCGCCGTACCGGCGCGCCAGCTCCGCTCCGATGCTCGCGTGGGGCCCTTCGATGGACTGGTCGGCTGCCTTGCCGATGTCATGCAGCAATCCGGCCCGCTTGGCCAGGGCCGGGTCGAGGTCAAGTTCCTGCGCCATCAAGGCGGCCAGGTACGCGACCTCCTTCGAGTGGTTCAGGACGTTCTGGCCGTAGCTTGTCCGGTACTTCAGCCGGCCCAGCAGCTTGGAGAGCTCCGGGTGGAGACCGACGATACCCAGCTCCAGAACGACCGATTCGCCGGTCGACTTGATGATGGCGTTCATCTCGTCCCGGGTCCGCCCCACAATCTCCTCGATGCGCGCCGGGTGAATCCTGCCGTCGGCCACGAGCTTCTCCATCGCCAGCTTGGCGACCTCGCGCCGGACCGGGTCGAACCCGGAGATGATTATCGCGCCGGGCGTATCGTCGATCATCACCTCGACTCCGGTCAGACTCTCGAAAGTACGGATGTTGCGGCCCTCGCGGCCGATAATCCGGCCCTTCAGCTCATCCGAAGGAAGACTCACGACCGAGACCGTGGTCTCGGCCGCGTGTGACACGGCGCAGCGTTGGATCGCCCGGATGATGATCTCCCGCGCCTCTTCTTCGGCGTGGCCCCGGGCCTCCTCCTTGATGTCCCTCACAATCTGCGCCGCCTCGAGCCGGGCCTGATTCTCGAGATTCCGGCACAACTCGCGACGGGCTTCCTCCGAGGAGAGGCCGGCGGTCCGCTCGAGCCTTGCGTTCTCCTGGTTGATGAGCTGGTCCAGCCGCTCCATCTTGGCCCGCACGATCTTGTCCCGGGCCCCGATGTCCCGGTCCTTGCGGATCAGGTCCGCCTCCTTCTGGGTCAGGACGCTGTCCCGGCGGGCGAGGAAGCTCTCGCGCTCGGACAGCTTCGCCTCCAGCCGTTCCAGCTCCCGCCGCGTGGTCGCGGTCTGGGTCTCGAACTTCAGCTTCTCCCGCTCCCACTCGATCT
>CAZVCQ010000392.1:0-3541 GCA_964626085.1 uncultured bacterium | reverse complement strand
GGCTGCGCCGCAGGACCGGAATTGCCCCGTTCTCGCAGGCCTCCAAGTCCAGGGACAGACGTATCTCGCTGTAGAACGTCAACTCGCGACTGGCCGGTCGGTACGTGAGTGGGTAGACTCGGACCGTCACCAGCTTGTACCCGCACCTATACCCCTCATGCAACGTTGATGCCGCGAACCGCGGAAACGCGGAGTCTGATTCGTAGATCGCGGAGTCCGGCTCAACGAATGGCCCGGGTTCTTCTCCGATTATCACCGGGGTCTGGGTCGGATAGACGTAGTAGGCGCTGTCCAGGACTTGCGACTCTGCATACGTGACGTTCACGCCGGTGCACGTCCGGTCCTGGGGAATCAGCAATGCGATCGTCTTGAAGGGCAGGTTCGGTGCGCCGACCGAGTCCGTCCCCAGCGACGCGCCCGCAACGTGCGGAATCTGGAATGTATCGTTCCCGTGTATACGCTGCTCGAACGCAAGGTCATCCATCGAGAACGTCACGGTCGCGAC
Source organism: uncultured bacterium (assembly GCA_964626085.1). GTDB lineage: Bacteria > Hydrothermota > Tepidihabitantia > Tepidihabitantales > Tepidihabitantaceae > UBA2258. Next base: position 3,036 of record CAZVCQ010000392.1, on the reverse strand, counting down.
CGGAGCTGCGTGCAGCATCGAGGCTGCGACCAATACTGATACCAGGACTGGTACTACCCTGTACATTCTTCCTCCTTCTACGACAGGTTACTGATTCACAACAACCGCTCTTCCAAGCGACGTGCCGCTGTCACGCTGCCGGAAGACATATACTCCCGCAGGGACCCTGGACCCATTCACGTCCCTCAGATCCCAGATTGCCCTCTGGCCCCTTGGCGACAAGGGCAAGACCCGAACGACCCTGCCGAGCGCGTCCGCTATGGTCACGCTCTCGGATTCTCGGGATGGAAGTATCTCGACCGCTGTCCGAGCCGGACACGGGCTCACACGCACGGCGGCCTGGCCTGGCGACATGGGCACCGGACTGACAACTCCGGTGACGTCGCCGACTCTCTGCACGCTCAGCCCCACATGCCCGCCATAGTACGAGTATCCCCAAGTGACGATGGCTCCCTCCCGTGTATCCGTCACCACGCACGGCTCCCAGCACTGTCTTCCGCTGTCGGTCGCGATGCCCAGCCCAAGGTCTCCCCAGAGCAGCCCCCCGGCAGCGTCAACGTGTTGAGCATAGATGTCCCAATCGGTAGGCCCGTCGGAGTTGCGCGGCCACGAGGCGATGAAGCCGTCTCCAGCCGGGATGTACTCGAAGAGGTACGAATCGTTGTCGTTGGTTGTGCCGACTTCCACTCCAAGGCTGTCCCATTGCCGCTCGCCCGAGCCACTCAAGAGCTGCGCATATATGCTGATGACCCTCACAGTACGTTCCTCGGTCCAGACCACATAGCTCGAGCTATCGGGCCCGGGGAGGACGCACGTGTGGATCGGACTTCCGAGACGATAGACAGAACGACCGTAAGGCCCCCAGACAACTTGGCCGTGGTCGTCTACTCGCTGGGCATTGATGCTATCAGCCATCTTGCCTACCATCCTGTATCCGTCCGGCAGGCAAGTCATGCCACATAAGTACCAGCCTGTCGGGAGAAGCGAGACCCAGCCGCCCGGCCAGGTGGTGTGTCCCGCGCTGTCTATGTGCTGCGCGACCGCATGCCAGTCCGAGCCGACGAAGTTGGTGCCGCAACACGCGCCGCCTGCGCCGTCCGAGCATATCTTGGGCGGCTTGAGGGCAACCGACTCCGTAGCCATCACCAGGCCCGGATTGCCCCAACGGAAGTTCCCGAGGCTGTCGATCCGTTGGACGATCAAGGAGTCAACTCCCATTGAATCCGCCACAACCGTCCACGCCACTATCGCCCCACCGCGACCGTCCGACACCGCCGCCACCTCGTACCTGAAGCCTGAGTCAGCACCGGCCACGACCACGCCGCTTGAATCCCAGAGAAGCATACCAGAAGCGTCAAGGCGCTGCGCCGCAACCTGATGCCTGTAGAGCGTATTATGGTCGTCATTCTCCTGCCAGACCGCAACCAGCCCGCCCCGGCCATCAGAGACTGCCGAGAGCTGGTTGATGCCTCGGGGATTGCCGTCTCTGACAAACACCCCGTTCCTCTGCCACACCGCGTTCCCGTCGCGGTCAACATGCTGTGCCCTGACACTGCCGTTCTCGCCCCGGGTATCATACCAGACGACAAAAACGCCGCCGGAGTCGTCGGACGCGGCGGCCTGCCTGATTGCCCACGTACTTTCGCAGACCACCACTCCGCCCTCCTGCCAGAAGATCTGCCCCTGGGCAGAGAGCGACCCCGCCCCCAGCGCGACGGCAAGGGCTACGATTGACAGAGATTTCGTCATCACTACCTCCTTCCTAGATGCTCACGGATTCACAACGACCACTCTTCCAAGCGACGCGCCGCTTCCACGCTGCCGGAAGACATACACGCCGGCAGGGACCCTGGACCCATTCACGTCTCGCAGGTCCCAGGTAGCCATCAGGTTTCCTTCAGGTACGGGCAAGACCCGCACAACCCTGCCGAGCGCATCCGCGACGACCACGCTCTCTGCTGGCCGTGGCAGGCAAACCTCGACCGCGTTACCTGCAAGTGTCGGGCGTATCCGAATTGCGGATTGGGCACCGGGTGAGCGCACCGGGCCAGCAATGCCGGGGACGTCACCTGCTCTCTGTGCTTTCAGCCCGCCGCCCACGGCCCAGATGATGATGGCTCCCTGTCGCGCGTCTGTCACCACACAGGGAGCACGCGACTCGTATCCACTGTCGACAGCGATGCCCAGTCCCGGCTCACCCCAGAGCAGTTGTCCGGCCGCATCCACGTGTTGGGCATAGATGTCCCAATCGGTAGGCCCATCGGAGTTACGCGGCCACGAGACGATGAGACCATCTTCACCGTCGGCGATGCACCCGAACGACCAGTGCTCGTCCTCGTTCATCGAGCCGACCTCCACTCCGAGGCTATCCCATTGCCGCTGACCTGAGCTGCTCAGGAACTGCGCACGTATGCTTGTGACGCCGTTTAGGCTGTCGGCTCCAGACCAGACTACATGGCTTGAACCACCGGTGCCGGATCGAGCGCGCACCAAGTACCGAATCCCTGCCGGTGGACCACCGTAGACAGCGCAGCCATCCGGTCCCCACAGGACCTGACCCTGGTCGTCTATCCGTTGGGCGCGTATACTGTCGGTGTACGGACCACCGGGAATCACGTAGCCGCCGGGCAAGAGCGTGACTTCAGCCGGGCCGCAAGTCGAGGCAAACAGCTGCACGCCAGCGCCCGGCCAAGTCAGTTGCCCTGCGCTATCCACGTGCTGCGCAATTGCGCGCGCGACGTACCCGTGGTCGAAACGCCATACAACGCATACACCGCCGGTGCCGTCCGGGCACATCAAGGGGATGGTATGTACCGAATCCGTCGCCATCACGAGGCCCAGATTGCCCCAGCAGGAGTTCCCTAGGCTGTCAACCCGCTGTACGACCAGCGAGTCGACTCCGGTGGAATCCCACGCCACAACCGTCCACGCCACTATCGCTCCGCCGCGGCCGTCCGACACCGCCGCAACCTCATAGGTGTAGCCTGAGTCAGCGCCGGTCACGACAACGCCACCTGAGTCCCAGAGAACCGTACC
>CAZVCQ010000391.1:0-3545 GCA_964626085.1 uncultured bacterium | reverse complement strand
GCGATGTCGACCTCATGGTTCCCAAAACCGAGTTGGCAAGAGCCAAGACGGTATTGCTCGAGATGGGCGGCGTTCAGCTACAGCCCAATGGCAACGAGTTGTTCTGGAGAGAGCATCACCACCCTCCACCGGTCGTCCTTCGCGGCCTTTCCATCGAGCTTCACTGGACCATCACCGACCCCACCGGGCCGGTCAGAATTGACGCTGCCGGTCTCTGGAACAGGGCGCACGCGGTTACGATAGCGGGTGTCGAAGTGATTGCACTATCCCCTGAAGACCTGTTGATGCACCTCTGTCTACACCTAGGCTGTGATCACCATTTCACCGGGCTGCGTTCCTTCTACGACATCACCGAGACCATTCAACTCTGCCGCGGCGAGATGAACTGGCTGCAAGTTGCAGACACGGCTCGCGAGTGGCGTGCTGCAAGATGCGTGGGTCTGACACTCCATCTTTGCCGATCCATGCTGGGCACGAGCGTGTCAGATGATGTCCTTGAGTGGTTGGTCCCCGGGGGTATTGACGAGCACGTACTGGAGACGGCGAGGCAGTCCGTTCTAGCCGAAACCGGCTATGAGCCATGGACACCGGTTTCCAGCCTCATGGGCGCCATGTCACTCGGCGACAAGGCAAAGCTGTTGTGGGAACGGGTCTTCCTTCCCCGTGACCAGATGGCCCGGATTTATCCCGCGTCCCGAGACTCGCGTCATCTCTGTTCCTACTACGCGCTGCGGTTCAGGGATGTCATGAGGAATCGTGGGGCGACCGTCATGCGGCTAGTTCGGAGTCCCGGTTACAGACAGAGTGCGTCGAAGAGTGCTGTCGTGGCCAACTGGCTGAGATCAGAAGAGCCCGTGTGGCAGGGCAAGGCTAGGGAAAGGTGAAGGAAGAGGCAGAGGCTAAGGCAGAATTCGACCGAGGACGGGAGACCGGTGACCGTGTACCGACCGAGAACAAGCTGACGCAGGACCAGACAACGGCCTCGACCTCAACCGCTACCTAGCCGTAAGCCTCAAGCTACAAACTTAGAGCCCACAAAGGTGGGGGTTCCGCGCTCCCGCACTCCAAGGCTGCAAGCTGCAGGCTGCGAACTGAGAACTGGTTCCTCGTTCCCAGTCCCCGGTTCCTAGTTCCTGGTCCCCAGCACCTAGTCCCTAGCCTGCGGTCCCCGATTCCCCGTCACTCGGCTCCGTTTCCTCCCCTTCTTCCTTTCTCCGCTTGATATACCGGTGATGGTACTTGTCGTAGTAGTAGTAGCGGCCGTAGTGCTTCGCTTCGTTGAGCACTAGGCCGGACAAGTGTGCGCCGCCGGCGAGCATGGCGGTGCACGCATAGCCAATCGCATCCGATGCGGTCCGGCCGTCACGGATCACCATGATGACAGTGTCAGCCAGCGCCCCGACCACCGGGCTGTCGGCCGCGACCAGGACCGGCGGCGTATCAATCACGACGTAGTCGTACTCGCCGGCCAGCCGCTCGATCAGGGCGCGAGTGGCCGTCAGGGCGAGCAGGTCCGACGGGCTGGGCGGTATCGTCCCGCAGGGCAGGAAGAACAGCCCGTCAAGTCCGGTCGGGAAGATGGCCTGGGCCGGGTCGCTGTTCAGCGCGATGAGGTCGGACAGGCCCGGTTTCTTCGTGCGCTTGAACACGGTATGCAGCATCGGGTGGCGCAGGTCCGCATCCACGAGCAGGACGCGCGAGCCGGCCTGGGCCAGCACTGAGGCCAGGTTCACCGCGATGGTGGACTTGCCTTCGCTCGGCCCCGGCGAGGTCACGGCAATCGTGCGCAGCGGACGCTCGATTCCGGCGTAAGCGAGGTTGGTGCGCAGCATGCGGAAAGCCTCCGACCCCGAGGAATCAGGATCGGTGTGAGTCATCAGGTGAGAGGTTACGTGATTGCGCCGCCGCCGAAGCCAGCGCCGGCCGGCGGTCGAAAGACGAGGGATGCTGCCGAGGATCGAGAACCCATGGCGCACCAGTCCACTCGGGCCGTGGACCGAGGTGTCGAGGTGCTCTGCCGCGTACACCGAACCAGTAGCCAGGACCAAGGCCAGCAGCAGGCCGAAGCTCAGGCTTGTCCGGACGTTCGGCTTGGTCTGGTACGCGCCCCGCGCGCGGTCCATTATCCGCACCGGCGACTTCAGCCCGACCTCCTGGATTTGTGCTTCCTCGTAGCGTTGGGAAAGCAGCGAGTACACGCCGCGTCCGGTTTCCACGTCCCGGGTCAGCCGGGCCAGGAGTCGTTCGGCTTCCGGCAGGCGGGCGATCGGGGCTCTGTTTTCGGACATGGCGTTGGCCAACGCTTCCTGCCGGGCCTTGGCTGCGGCCAGCTCGGTGCTGAGGGTCAGGGCCGACCCGAAGAGGTCGCTCAAGCGCCCGACGGGGTCAACGAACCCCTGCTGGGCAACAAGCGCCTGCGATTCAGTTCTCAGCCGCGCCCGGGTGCTGTCAATCTGGCGATTCAGGCCCTTGATCCGGTCCGAGTTCGCCCCGAAGCCGCGGATGATGAGGTTGGTCTTATCGACCTCGAGCTGATTCATGGCGGCCTGGAGGTTGGCAACGAGCGGGGACGAGATGCCCTCAAGCTTGTCCGTCAGGCCCGCGCCTTCCTGCTCAATCTGACTCTGGACGTACGTGAGCTGGGCCTGATTCACTTCGGCCTCAATCATCGTCTGCTCGTATTGGGCGGCGAGCCCGAGTTGCCGCCCGGTCAGGGCAGTGGCTCCGGAGCCTATGTCAGTCAATTGGTGTACTCGCTTGAATTGCGCGAGGTTCCGTTCGAACGAATCCAGCCTGCTCCCCGCCACGGCGAGCTGTTGCTCGATGAACTGCTTGACTGTCGATGCGTTGGCTCGGTTCAGCTCGTCGGCGTATTCCTGATAGGTCTCGACGTAAACGTTGGCTACGGAGACGGCGGTGGCCGGCTCCGGAGCGGATACCACAAGTTGAATGCCGTCGGCATCCCGCATCGGCTGGGCCGAAACTGCGGAGTAGTACAGCATTCTCGCATCGGGCAGGCGTTCGGCCACCTTCGCGTACACGTTCCCGCTCTGCAGGAGCCTGATGTTGTTGCTGAGGTCGTTGTCGGTTTTCAACTGGCTCGCCCCGGAGCCTCCCTGCCCACCGAACACGTCGCTGCTGGTCGTGAGCATCATGGTCGCCCGGGCCTGAAAGACCGGACGGGTGCGAACGATGTACAGCACGGTGAGCCCGAGGACTCCGAGAAACACGCCCGCCGCCACCCATTTCCGGCGGGCGACCATTTCCAGGTAGTCCCGGAAGCTCATTCCCGCATCCGGCGCCGCCGGGAAGGATTCCATTCCTCGTTCTCCGTTGCTCGTTGGTTCGTTCACCGTTCCTCGCTGTCTCGCTCAGCGCTGTAAGAAAGAGCGATGCGGAATTCCGCCGGAACCGGTTTCACCTTGACACCCAGTTCATAATGGTGAAGACCAGGGTGGCGAATGACACGACCGTAGTCGTGATTGAGAAGTACTCGCGGATGGAATACCAGGCGGAATTCGGCACCATGACTATGTCCCCGGGAG
>CAZVCQ010000390.1:0-3554 GCA_964626085.1 uncultured bacterium | reverse complement strand
ATTTGGATGCGGCAAAGACCGAAATCGCCTGGGGCCACCAGATTCGTTCCTACGTCTTCTTCCCCTACCAGCAAGTCAAGGACCACCGGACCGACTACACGACCCACGACCTGGCCGGGGTCATGGACGGTCACATCGACGGCTTCGTCCACGCCTTTCTCACCCGGCCAGAAACCGCCCAATCCAAGTCTTGACAAACCGGTTTCGAGACATTACAGTTCAGCCCGAAAGAGATTAAACTGCGCCGGCAGGCCAATACCGGCCGGCCTTGAATGGAGGTCTGAATGAAAGCATCTGTCGACAAAGAGCTGTGCACCGGCTGCGAACTGTGCGTCAGCAGCTGCCCGGACATCTTCGAGATGGACGGCGATGCGGCCAAGGCCAAGGTGGACGTAGTTCCCGACGGGGCCGAGGAATGCGTGCAGCAGGCGGCTGAGGACTGCCCGTCCAGCGCGATCAAGGTCGAGGACTAGCTCAACAACAGCGTCGCCCGCCGGCACAACCTGCCGGCGGGCGACTGCTTTGTGGCCCGTATGGAACAGAATTCAGAAAGCAGAGAAGGCAAGCGAAGAAACGCGGTTTGACGGCTAGAGGAATCAAGCGACCATGGAGACCGGAACGACACGAGTTCGGTCACCGTATCAGACACTCGGCCGTTTGAGCACGCAGTGCCGGGCAGCGAGCCGCGGGACGCCGCCCAGCTCCTCCGCAGCCCTCCTGAGATTTCACTTGACACAATAAGTCCGTAAGTTAACATGACTTGTCGGACGCCGTGAGGCCTGGAGTCCGGCATCTAGCGTGAGGTCTCGAGAATGCTTGTGGTCGGCCGGGAGCCTATGAGTCAGGTCTGTATGTCCTACGTGCCCGCACCCGTAGTTCCGTAACGAGCCCCAAGCGTAAACCTGTTCGGAGGTAGATACATGGGAAAGCGCGTGTTTGTGGGGAACCTTCCCTTCAGCGCGACCGAGGACCAGCTGCGCGAGCTGTTTGGCCAGCACGGCGAAGTGTCTTCGGCTGAGATCGTTAAGGACAAGTTCACCGAGCGTTCCCGCGGATTCGCATTCGTGGAAATGGCTACGGATGAGGCGGCGGCAGCGGCCGTCGCAGATCTAAACCAGCACCAGATGGACGGTCGTCCGTTGACCGTGAACGAAGCCCGCGCCCGCACCGAGAGTCGCGGCCCGCGCGACCGTGGCAACCGCGGCGGCGGCGAAGGCGGCAATCGCTGGTAGAGCTGTCCTGGTTAACTACGGGCGGGCTTCTTGCCCGCCCGCTGCCTTTGTCAGGAGTTGATGCGGGAAAAGATGATGGCCAGGACCATGGTCACGCCGATTGCCACGGTCCAACCGATGAAGGTGCCCGTCACGCAACCGGTATCGCGGCGATACTTCTCGAGCACGTCGGCGTGCGACAGCTTGACCTTAACCGTGTCTTCCGGCGCAACGTAGACCCACTCAGTGCCGACGCGTACCGAGCCGGCCTCGTAGCTCGAGAGCAGGCCGGGCTGGTCCGGGATTGCGCCGAGCTTGCGCAACTTGTCCCAGAAATGCTCCGGCGCCTCGCCGTAGGCGGCCTGGTAGACCTTCTTGGGCGGGAACAGGCTGACGAAGTGCTTGCCGGGTAGCGCCTCGACTACCGCGGAAGCGACGGTCATCGGCACCGAGGTAGCGTCGACGTAGACTTGGTCTGGTAGGGAGTCAGTCTCGATCGAGATGTAGCCGACCGAAACCGCGCACGCGACAGCCGCAATGAGAGCAAGGACACAGGCGATTCGTTTCACTAGAGGGTAGGCGCAAATCATACTCGGCAACGCACGCAGGTCAAACAATCCGCTCGGGAAGGGACGAAGTGATAAGGACAAAGGACTAAACAACAAGGAAAGGACAAAGTACAAAGGCCGGAACTAGTTATCACTTTCCTACCTGCTTTGTCCTTACGACTTTGTCCTTTGTACTTGCATCCTCGGATGCCCGCTTGACACTGCTGACTCGAACCGTATGATGGACGGTGAACCGTAGGAAACGTGCCGCTGCAGCGCCGCCGGCGCCAGCTGGCTCAACAGAAAGGCAATACGATGAGTGACCCGATTGGTTTCCTTTTCCCCGGTCAAGGTTCTCAGTCCGTCGGCATGGGCGCCGACCTGTATGCGAAGTTCACGCCGTCCCGCGACGTGTATGAACACGCCGAGCAGGTGCTCGAATTGCCCATCAAGGCGCTGTCGTTCGAAGGCCCGGAGGACGAGCTGCGCCAGACCCGCTACACCCAGCCCGCGATTCTGACCCATTCGCTCGCGGCGCTGGCAGCCATGCCGAAGCTCAGCCCGGCTTTGGCCGCAGGCCACAGCCTCGGCGAGTATTCGGCGCTCTACGCTGCGGGCGCGCTCGACTTTGATGCCGTGATGAAGCTCGTGAAGCGCCGCGGCGCGCTGATGTATGCCGAGGGAGAAAAGAACCCGGGCACAATGGCCGCAATCATCGGCATGGATGCAGCCGCAGTCGAGCAGCTGTGCGAAGAGGTAGACGGCGTGGTCGTGCCGGCGAACTACAACGAGCCGAAGCAGACGGTGATCTCGGGCGAGGTCCCGGCGGTCAAGGCCGCGGCCGAACTGGCCAAGACCCGCGGGGCGCTCAAGGCCGTACTGCTTCCGGTCTCGGGCGCATTCCATTCGCCGCTACTCAAGGAGTCGGCGGCGGAATTCGCCGACTACCTGGGAGGATTCGAAATCCGCACGCCGTCTTTCCCGGTCATCGCCAATGTCACCGGGCAGCCGGTTACCACCTCGAACCAGATCCGCGACTGTCTCACGAAGCAGCTCATATCGCCGGTCCGCTGGGTCGCGACGATCGAGAGCGCCAAAGGTCTGGGCTGCAGGAAGTTCCTCGAAGTCGGGCCGGGCAACGTGCTCGCGGGCCTCTGCCGCAGGATCGACCGCGAGCTGGCGGTCTCGTCGGTCGGCAAGGTCGCCGACATAGAAGCGCTGTCCGGAACCGCAGCGTAGGGGCAAACCGCGATGGACTGGAGACTACTGGCAACGACCTTCGGCTCGATCTTCCTGGCCGAACTCGGTGACAAGACGCAGCTTGCCACACTCAGCTTCGCCGCCGGCAAGAACACGCTCGTGCCCGTCTTCATCGGCAGCTCACTCGCCCTGGTCACGAGTTCGCTCGTCGCCACATTGCTGGGCAGCGCTCTGGCAAGGGTATTGCCGATTCGCTGGGTCCATCTCGGAGCGGGCGTCATCTTCATCGTGCTCGGAACGCTGCTCGTTGCCAGGAACATCCGCTCAGCCTGAATCGGAAGAGCCGGTATTGAACCACAAAGACACAAAGTTCACCAAGAGGACGCCGGACGTCTACATTCCGACCTTCTTTGTGTCTTGGTGCCTTTGTGGTGAACTCCTGTTCCGGTTCCCCGGATGAAGCTCAAGGCCCGGCCCGAGGACTTCCAGGTCGAGGAACGCCTCAAGCTCCGGCTGAAGCGTGCGGGGCCTTTCTCAATATACCGGCTGCAGAAGCGCTTCTGGAACACGCTGGATGTCATCCGCGAACTGGAGC
>CAZVCQ010000389.1:0-3570 GCA_964626085.1 uncultured bacterium | reverse complement strand
CTTAGGACAAATTCACCCCATCAAATCACCCACACAAATCCGCGAAGAGCCCTTTCCTCTGAGCTACGACATAGCCGCGCTCTCGCGCGTCCTGCCCCAGATACTGCAGGATACCGTCGTGGTTCGGGTTGACGGCACCTACCGGTTGCGGTCGGTGGTCTCAAGACCGAAGCTCTCGTTCTCCACCGAACGCCGCATCCCGGTCAAAGCTAGACTGGGCGGGATCTTCAAGAGCCTCCTCGGCAGCGAACCGGTAGAGGAAAAGTGAAGAGTTGACCCGACGCATGGACGGCGAGGTACGAAGGGTGCCGCGTAGCGGCCCCTTGACTTCGCTGCCGCGGAGCGCTAGATTGTTGCTGTTATGATGGGTAGCTCCCGCCCGGAAGTCCGTCGCGCCCGCCCGACAGCGGCCGCGATTTCCCTCACGGAGGATGCGGGATGCTCGCAATGAAACAGTCGATATACGTCGCCTGCGGAGAACCTGAGACTGCGGCGGCGCTGAACAAGGTGCTGACCGGCGGCGGGTATGCGTGCGAGTTGTTCTCGGACGGACGGAGCGTTCTCGTCGCGATTAAGGCCATACTGCCGGACCTCCTGGCTCTCGACCTTGTGCTCCCGGACGCAAGCGGCATTGAGGTGCTCAAGAAGGCCCGCCGAATCGCCCCGACCCTGCCGGTCATCATGATGGCGGAGAGAGTCTCGGTCACGACCGCGGTGGCGGCGCTGAAGCTCGGGGCGACCGATTTCCTCGAGTCGCCGCGTGACCCCGGACGCGTGCTGGTGGCGGCGAGGCACGCGCTGGAAACCACGGACATGCAGCGACAGCTCGAGCACTTGAGGGGCGAGCTCCAGGAACGGTACAAGATGGTCGGCGAGTCGGCCGGGATGAAGCGGGTCCGGGGCCTCATCCGGCGGGTCGCGCCGACCCCGGCGAGCGTACTCATCACCGGCGAAAGCGGCGTCGGCAAGGAACTCGTCGCCCGCGCGATTCACCTGCAGAGCAATCGGGCAGCCCGGCCGTTCATCCCGCTGAACTGCGCGGCGATTCCCAAGGAACTGATTGAGAGCGAACTCTTTGGCCACGAAAAGGGCGCATTCACCGGTGCGGGCACGGCTCGTATCGGCAAGATACAAGAAGCTGATGCCGGCACCCTGTTCCTCGACGAAATCGGCGACCTGAGCCTCCCGGCTCAGGCGAAGCTGCTCCGCTTCCTGAACGACTCGGAGGTCCAGCGCGTCGGCGGCAGCGCCGTCATCCACATGGACGCGAGGATAGTCGCCGCGACCAACAAAGACCTGCAGGAGCTCATCAAGCAGGACCTATTCCGGGACGACCTCTACCACCGCCTGAATGTCGTGACCATCGAGATCCCGCCGCTGCGGGAACGCGTACCGGACATCGAACTGCTCGTCACCTTCTTCCTTGACCGTTTCTGCGCCGACTACGGCCGGATTGTCCGCTTCGCGCCCGAGAGCTGGCACGCGTTGAAGGAGTACGCGTGGCCCGGCAATATCCGCGAACTGCGGAACCTTATTGAGCGCGTGGTCATACTGGCAGAAACAAACCCGGTCGAGGCCGAGGAACTGCGCTCGTTCCTCGGCGCCGAGGCCAAAGTTCCCACTGACGGAACTCTCAAGGTTGCCCTGGAGCGCGCCGAGCGCGAGACCGTCGAGAAAGTGATGGCACAGACCGATAACAACGTCGCCGAGGCGGCAGCCATACTCGGTATCGTGCGTCCCAGTCTGTACCGAATCATGAAGCGCTACGGAATCGCTTCGCCTTCGCAGTCCAAGGTAGAGCCTTCCGCGTAGAGCAGCCCCCGCCGCGCGAGACGCCGGGGTGGTCTCCCTAAGGAGACCACCCTCGCGCCGGGTCGAGGCTCACCCGCGACCGAACTACCGGCATTGAGGCACGCAGGCCACACAACCTGCCGACCGAGACCCGACTTGCGCTGGCACGACAAGTGCACTTCCGGGATGGAAGACCTGATATGTCATACCAGCCCGCAACCATCGGCACCGAGGACCGAACTCTGGAGCAGCTTCTGCGAGTGGACAAGCTACCCTCGGCAGTTTTCAGTCTGTCTCCGGCGATCGGCCGAGCCATTATCCGGCTCTGGTACCGCTACCTCACACACATCGACCCGGACGAACAGGTGACACTCATGAACTACGGCTACGCCGAGACGGGCACGGACGCGCCGTTTCCGTCCCTGTGCCGGGAAGACGAAGCCGACCGCTACTGCATCCAGCTCTACGAACATCTGACTATTGGAGTTGACCTGAAGGGAAGCGCCGTCCTGGAAGTGGGTTGCGGCCGGGGCGGCGGGGCGTCATTTGTCGCCCGCTACCCGAAACCGGCATCACTGACCGGGATTGACATCGTCGCGAGAGCCATCGACTTCTGCAACCGTCACTACCGCACCGCCGGCCTGACGTTTGCCCGGGGCGATGCGGTAGCACTGGGCTTCGGCCACGGCTCATTTGACGCGGTCATCAACGTCGGATCATCGCACTACTACCGCTCCATGCCATGCTTCCTGGCCGAGGTCCGTCGGGCCCTGAAGCCGGGCGGCTGGTTCCTGTTCGCCGATTTCCGCAAGCGCGAAGAGATGCCTGCTCTGCGGCGGCAACTGGTGGAAGCCGGGTTCGAACTAGTACGTGAGGCCGACATCACTGACAACATTGTGCGCGCGCTGGAAGTGGACAACGACCGCAAGCTCGCCCTGATCCAAAGACGGGTACCCTGGCTGTTCCGCAAGACATTCAAGGAGTTCGCCGCCACGCCGGGCAGCGCAACCTACGATTCGTTCAACCAGGCGCGGTGGGTGTACAAGAGCTTCGTCATGAAGCGTGGCGAAATCACCTCTCCGACCCCGCCCCAGACCAAGAGCTAGTCCTTCTCGCGCTACGGCCGAACCTGTCACCCAAGGGAGACATCCTGTCTCCCAAGGGAGACATAGACTGGTCAATATGACAATCTACTACTGCCAAACCGCGGCGCGGCCCTCACCAGGCTACAGGCAAACCTGACCGGACGGCGTCCCCCGGGCAGCGTGGGAACGAGGGCGGCCGCTCCCCTAGCCTTTCTGGCATAGTTGGTGCAAGGTTACATGAGGAATCCCAGATGACCGGGCATCCCGATGGCCATGCTGTTGCCGGCCGGAAGCGCAGCGTTATTGTGTTGAATTCGAAGGGAGCACGACAGAAGTGAGAGACCTGTTGGCCGGGACCACCCGTGCCTTGCTTGTCCAGCCACGGTTCTCCATACGGAGCTTCTGGAACTACGCTGAAACGTGCCGGCTGACCGGAGCCAGGTACTCCTCCCCGCCCCTTGGGCTGATGACCGTCGCCTCGCTGCTTCCTCAACGCTGGCAGTTGAGGCTCGTCGACGAGAACGTCAGACCAGTTGCCCGCACCGACCTGGACTGGGCGGACATCGTACTCACCGGCGGTATGCTGCCCCAGCAGGCGGCGACACTCGCGGTCACGGCGAGGGCTCACGCAGCAGGCAAGCCGGTCGTGCTGGGCGGGCCCGACCCTTCCCAGCAGCCGGGCATCTACCGGGAC
>CAZVCQ010000388.1:0-3571 GCA_964626085.1 uncultured bacterium | reverse complement strand
TTCTATTCCCGATCAAAACCGTCCCTGAATTTACAGGAATTATAGGACATCACCGTCGAACCGCAACCGTGCCTGTTCCCGGTGCTGCATCTGCACCCTGAGCAGCACCCGGCCCTCGTCTCGCAACAGCCACCGCTCCTGCAGCCGCAACGGCCCTTGCACCTGCGCCTGCACCAGGCCCTGCAACAGCACCCGTTCCTGCCGCCGCAACGGCGCTTGCTCCAGCCCCTGCTACAGGCCAACCAACAGCAGCCGTCCCTGCTCCTGCAACAGCACCTTGGCCAGCCGCTGCTTCACACATCCCGTCACGCTGTAAGCACAGCCTGTCACGGAAGCAAGAATCCGCCCGTGTTGCACTTCATCCTTGAACTCGCGGGGCTGTGCCCGACCACTACATATGGACCATCGGGAGCGAGCTACCCGCGCGTCAGGAATCGCCCGCTGCGTCACCGGGACTTCCCATGAATCGCTTGTTGTGCCGCCGGGACTGCGCACGGTTCACGGCACGCAGAACGTCAATGAAGTACGTCCGGGTCCCGGCCTTAACCTTGGCCGAGAACAACTCCTCGCCGTGCTGCTGGCCGTTCAAGGTGGCCCCGTTCGACCATACTCCATGTTGTGCTCCGCCGCGCCCTGCCGCCGTCAGCAAGATCGGCGACTACTCACTGGTCTTTCTGTCACAGCAGTCCGAGTCGGCGAAGTCGCAGCTTCCGGAGTCGGTGCTGGCACGCGGATTCGCTACGGCTGAAACCTGCCTCAGCGAGCTCATCCCTCAGCCCTTGGCAGGCGACATCCATTGGGTGACGGCGCCCGGGCACGCAGTTCTCGGTGAACCAACGCACCCAACTGTCGCAGATGCGCTGTTCCGGCTGAGTCCACCGCACGAGCGGCTGACCGTGGCGGCCAAGAGCGCGCACTCGTTTGACGAGTCGATACTGCACCGACTGACGGGACCGCCCTATGCCGGCACCAGTGGGCCGACTGCCTTCCCCGCGATACTGGAGGACCAGCCGGCAGAAGTCCCGATAGCAGTCTCCTGCGGCCTGGGCAGGACCCGAGTATGTACCGGCCAGCACGGCGTGTGCATAGCGCTCGATGATCTCCTCTTCGGCCGTCGTCCAGTGAGCCCGCGCTCGCGGAGCGTCGGTCCGAGCTGCGATGGCAGCCACGCGAGTCGTGACAGCGGACAAGCTGTGTGCACGATGGCCTGGCAGTCGGCGCAACTCAGCCAAACACCTGCGCCCGGCCTCGCGGTTGCCGGAATAACGGCCCTCGGCCAGTGCCTCCGCGTGGCGCTCGACGACGACATCGTCTACATGCGTCCAGACCACGGCGCGATAGCGGCCCAGCTTGCGCGCCCGTACCGCAAGTCTGTTCTCAATGGTAGAGAGCTTCACGAGCGGAAGGCTTGGACGCCGCTGCTGCAGACGGCTCAGCCGTTCCCGGCACACTCTCGACGCCTCGGACAGCGTCCGATACCGACCGGAGACTAGCCCGCGTACACAGTCATCGTACACCCGCCGCTCCACAGCGATCATCTGGCGGCCCGCGCCGGTCCAACCGAGACCTCTCGCCACTTTCATGAATCGCTGCCACATTGCCAAACGAGTCCGAGGCGCAAAGGTGGTCGGTCGTTCGTGTCGAAGCAGCTCGTGCTGGCGCAGACAATCATCGACCGCTTCTCGCGTCGAGCCATACTTCCCGCTGATCAACGCCTTGGCACAGTGACGGACATTGGTCTCTTCCTGCTCCGACCATGAGGCGCAGTACGCCATTCTTCCGGCTGCTGCTGCCTGAACGACGAGGCGGTTGTGCACGGCGGAGAGCCTTCGCGTAGTACCTCCCGGCAGTTGTCCGAGTCTTTCCAGACAGGCCACGGCCGCGTCGCGTACGAGGAAATAGCCGCCGCGCAGCAGAGCATCAAGGTAATGTGCCAAGACTGTCTCTTCCTCAGGCGACCATGGCGGGAAGTGCGACCGGGGACCGGAGGTCGTCTTAGCTGCCTTGCCCCGCGTCAGTACCGGGACCGCGGTTCCTGCTTGCGCCGGAGATTGGACCCCGCTGGTGTTCATCCTGCACGTCCCATCCCGCGCCTAGCACGCAGAACCTTCTGCAGGCGCTCCTGGCACGCCGTTTCCGTCCGCCGGTATCCGTGCCGGGCCAATTCCGCCACCGCAGCCTGCACTGCTGCCCGGCCCGTGCCGACGCTCTTCTGCCAACGACTCGCTGCATACGTCCGCGCCCATCTCATGACAATCGCCGTCTCTTCCGGCGCCCAGGACTTTCGGCCCGTGTTCCAGCCCAAGGCGTGCGCCTTGAGCAAGATCCGACGCGTGACCGCCGAGAGCGTTCGGTGAGCAATGGCCCACGGTACCTGTTGCTTCCGACTCGCGCCGCTGCTTCGGCGTCGCTCAAGCTCCCGCGAACACTGCCCTGCGACCTGCTTGGCTTCGTACCGACCTCTCGCGACTGCACGGGCGTATCGCTCAACGACCCGGTCCTCATCCGGGTCCCACGGCGAATCCGGCCTTGACCGTCCCATCCTGCGAGCGAGGCGGGCGATTCTCAGCCAGACGGCAGTGTGGCTTCTGCGGGCCTGTGCCCAACGCGCATTCGGGTTCTGCCGGTGAAGTCGCAGGATTTCGACCCGAGCCTTGTCTGCAGCCTGCTTGACTCCCCGATACCTCCCAGCCAGAACGTCACGCGCATAGCGCGTGAAGATCTCGTCCTCCCTTGGCGAGAAGGCGACATTCAGGTACGGCCGTCCCAACTCGTGACTCCGCTGGCGAATCTTCTCGGCAGTTGCGGCGACCGTCCGCCGCTGTCGCAGCCACGTCCAGGTTGGGTGCTGGCGGCGCAGCCGTGTCACGTGCTCCAGGTAGTCCCGGGCCGCCTTCCCGTCGGTGTAGTTGCCGGTGTGCGCGACCTTCCAGGCGTAGCGGTTGAGTATCCGGTTTTCCTCAGCGGACCATAGCGGCCTGGCTGACGGCAGACGTAGCACGCTTTTCCGTTTCTGAATCGCCCTACGGACGGCGTAGGGCGTCCGACGAGGCTCGAGCCAGACGGCGTGCGGATACCGCCGTCTCAGCCCGGCGATGTTGCGCTGATAGTCTTGAACTGCCTCGGTCAGGTTACGGTACTTGCCTCGTGCAAAAGCAAGCACGTAGGTGTCGAGTACACGTTTCTCCTGTGGCGACCACCGCTTTGCCTTCACATGGACTGCACGGATTCGCCCTGGGCACTCATCCCGAGACCGTTGTCAGGCAGATTCTCAACGAGATTGCCATTCTGTCCCGCCGATCCTACTCCGTCAGTTCCTTCAGGCTTCGCTGAATCTCGGCGAGGTCGGAGGCGGAGAGGTTCCAGAGCTTGGCGGATTCGAGGTCTACTTGGGCCTCAACGGCTTGCAGCTCACGGCTTACGGCTGACGGCTCAGTACCGGCCGGAGTCCGGGCCAATTCGTGTGCCTGCATCGAAAGCTCGGCCAGCCGCTTGTGCACCTTGTCCTCCGGGTCGTACTTCGGGATGCGGACGCGCTCCATGATATGCGGGTCCATACTGATTGCGACGG
>CAZVCQ010000387.1:0-3582 GCA_964626085.1 uncultured bacterium | reverse complement strand
CGCTGCGGGTCAACGTGTCCGACCAATGCGCCTCCTCTCGGGGAGCCTCGGGCTGCCTACCGGCTGCTCAACGATGAACCAATACTAACATAGAACAGGACGCTTGTCAAGACTTTTCGGCCGGACTCCTAGGATTCCAGGATTCAAGGATTCGAGGGTAAAAGCGTGAGAGAAAGCCCGCTCGACTGGCTGCCGGGGTTCGACAAGAAGTTCGCCGCGCTGACCCACCGGATGGTGAAGGACCTGGAGAAGTGCATGCAGTGCGGCAAGTGCACCGCCCAGTGCCCGGCCGCCAAACTCTCGTCCTATAACCCGCGCCAGATTATCCGCGACCTGAAGATGGGCAACGTCGAGAAGGTCATCTCCTCGCAGGAACTCTGGCTCTGCTTCTTCTGCTCCGGCTGTTACGCGGTCTGCCCGCAGGACATCAACTTCCCGTTTGCGGTCTGCATGCTGCGCTACGCCGCGCTGGCCAAGGGCTACGGCTGGAAAGAAGTCCAGAAGATAAAGGACCCGTACGCGCAGGACTACTACAACACCGGCTCGTCGGTGAGCCCGGACGAAAAGAACCTCGGCATCCGCGGCGAAATCGCGAAGAACTCCGGAACCGATGGCCGGATTGCGACCATCCGCAAGCACATCGGCCTGCCCGAGAAGCGGGTCATTTCCGAGAAGGCGATGGCGGAGATCCGGTTCATCGCCGACGCGACCGGTATGACTGACCTGTTCAAGGAGATCGAGACGAAGAAGGACGTCGAGAAGAAGTGGAACTACGGCTCGCCCGCCGACCTGGTGAAGATCAAGCGCGGCCCGCACCAGAAATTCCTGGATATTGACGACGAGCGTGAAGGGCAAGACGGAAGACCGAAGACGGAAGACCGAAGACGGGGAAGAAGGAGTAGGAGTGCCGAGAGAAGAACTGGTAGAGAAGATCAAAATCTCGGACCGGATGTTCGTATTCCAGCCGTGCGTCGGCAACAACAAGTATCCGGGCATCATCTCGGGAGCGCTCTATGCGCTACCCAAGCTTGGGATCGAACCGGTGACGAGCGACGAGCAGACCTGCTGCGGCGGGTTCCTGACATTCACCAACGTGGCCCAGCCGACGAGCACCATGCCGGCGGTGGCCCGCAACCTCTGTCTCGCTGAGGAGCAGGACCTCGATGTGGTCGCGTTCTGCAACGGCTGCCACACCTTCCTGACCGAGTTCGCCCACTTCATGAACGACCGTCCCCCGGTCAAGGGCGTGGTCAACACGATTCTTTCGATGATCGGTCGGGAGTACAAGGGCACGTCGAACATCTACCACATCGTCGAGATTCTCTACAAGCTCAAGGACCGGATAGCCGAGCGAGTCGAGCGGCCGCTCACCGGTTTCCGGCTTGCCACCCACTACGGCTGCCACTACCTGAACGGGTTCAAGAAGACCGCTATCGATGATTCCTTCATGCCGACCGTGCTCGAGGAAATCATCCGCGCTTGCGGCGGCGAGGTCGCGGAGTACAGCGAAAACCGGACCTGCTGCGGCACCGGTCTCACCCAGGTCATCCTGCACAAGGAAGAACTTTCCCTGCCGCACACCAAGCGCAAGATCGAGAACCTGAACGAGGCCAAGCCGGACGCGGTCGTGGTCCAATGTCCCTACTGTCTGGCCCAGCTCGACCGGATGTCGCAGAAGCTCAATTCCCGCAAGGCGGGCGAATTCCACACGCCGTCGATTCACATCATCCAGCTCGTCGCACTCGCGCTCGGGGTCGAGCCAGCGAAGCTGGGGTTTGAGGCCCACGCCATCCCGTTCGACCGGTTCCTCAAGAAGTTCGACCAGACCCCGAAGGCGGACGGGGTTCACCACCAAGCCACCAAGACACAAAGAGAAGAACAAGAAGTCGAGGTCGCCGCCTGATGTCCGTTCCTCGCACTAGAATTCTTGAATCCTTGACCCCTCGACCCCTTTCCTAATGGCCCGCGTCGGCGTCTTCATCTGTCACTGCGGTGTGAACATCGCGGCCAAGGTTGACGTAGCCAGGGTCGCGGAGCTCATCGGCAAGATGCCCGAGGTCGCGTTCGCGACCGAGTACAAATTCATGTGCTCATCCCCGGGCCAGAAGCTCGTTTCCGATGCCATCAAGGAACACGGCTTGAACCGCATCGTGGTCGCGGCCTGTTCGCCCAAGATGCACCTGCCCACCTTCCAGAAGACAATCGCGAAGTCCGGCCTGAACCCCTACCTTATTTCGATGGCCAACATCCGCGAGCAGTGCTCGTGGGTGACCGAGGACCGGGAAGAGGCGACCGAGAAGGCGATCGACCTGGTCCGGCGCCAAGTGAAGCGGGTGGCGCACCAGGATCCGCTCGAAGACGTGGCAGTCAGTATCGAGAAGACCGCAATCGTCATCGGCGGCGGCGTCTCCGGCATCCAGGCGGCGCTCGACATCGCGGACGGCGGACGCAAGGTCATCCTGGTCGAGAAGAGCTCGTCGCTCGGGGGCAAGATGGCCCAGCTCGACGAGACCTTCCCGACGCTCGATTGCTCGCAGTGCATCCTGACCCCGAAGATGGTAGAGGCCGCCCAGCATCCCAACATCGAGATCCGGGCCAACACGACGGTGAAGCAGGTCGGCGGCTACGTGGGCAACTTCGAGGTGACGCTCGCGCGGCGGCCGACCAGCGTCGACGCGACCCGCTGCATCGCCTGCGGCCTGTGCGTGACCAAGTGCCCGGTCAGAGACGTACCTGACGAGTTCAACGCCGGCCTCGGCAAGCGCCGCGCCATTTCCACCCCATTCCCGCAGGCGGTCCCGGCGATACCGGTCATCGACCGGGAATACTGCCTACGGCTCAAGGACGGCTTGGGACACGATCCCAAATCCCAGGAGGATTTGGGTCATGTCCCGCGCGCAAAGTGCGGAGCATGCGAGAAGATTTGCCCGGCCGGGGCAATCGACTACGCGGACCAGGGCGCGGAAGAGACGGTGAAGGCGGGCGCCATCGTGGTCGCGACCGGTTACCAGGAGATGTCGCCGGCCATCTACACCGAATACGGCGGCGCCACCTATCCGGACGTGCTCACCGGGCTTCAGTTCGAGCGGCTCGTTTCCTCGACCGGGCCGACCGGCGGCAAACTGGCACGTCCGAGCGACGGTCAGGAACCCAAGACCATCGTCTTCGTCCAATGCGTCGGCTCGCGCGACCCGTCCAAGGGACACGAATATTGCTCCGGCATCTGCTGCATGTACACCGCCAAGCACGCGCTGCTCTACAAGCACCACGTGCCCGATGGCCAGGCCTACGTCTGCTACATCGACATCCGCTCGCCGGGCAAGAACTACGAGCAGTTCGTCCGTCGCGCCATCGAAGAAGAGGACGTCCGCTACATCCGCGGCCGGGTGGGCAAAGTGCAGCGCCGCGACGACGGCCGCTACCGGGTCTACTGCGAAGACACGCTGGTGGGCCGGCCGGTTTCAATCGACGCCGATATGGTGGTGCTGGCGAGCGCGGTCGAGCCGCAGTCCGACGCGGCCAGCCTCGCCCAGACCCTCGGAATTTCCTACGACGCGGACGGTTTCTACACCGAGGCCCATC
>CAZVCQ010000386.1:0-3584 GCA_964626085.1 uncultured bacterium | reverse complement strand
AAGAGCTAGCAAATGCCGCCTAAGAAACTGTCCAGCAAATCGGGGGCAGTCCAACCGGCCGGCGCGGTAATCTGCGTCACGCCGACATCGTTGGGCACGCCCAGGAATCCGAGCCGGCAGCTATTGGCGGTGGCGTCGGCGCCGAGGGGGTTGGACGTCGTGTCCTGATAGTTATAGGCGCGACGATTGCCCGAACCCGATGCGGTGTACGAAGGGACTCCTACGGCGGCGGTACGCCCGGACCAGAGGACCTCGACGATCAGGTTGTCGGTGCCGTTATAGCTGAAGTTCGTCGTGAGGTCGAGTGTGTCGTACACGCCGGCCGAGGCACACCCGCGCGGCAGGTCCCCGTGCCAGACCCAGACCGGGGTGTGTCCGTCGTAGTTGTTGTTCCAGTTGGTGGTGAGAGAGGTCACGCCGGTGTGGCACAGCTTGACGCTCGCGTTTTGGAAAGTGTTGTAGTAGCTGGCGTAGTAGTTCTTGAACAGCCCAATCTGGGCGATGCTCCCTGCCTTGTTGATTTCGCTTGCCAGGTACAGGGCCTGGAACCTCATGGCGTAGTAGGACTGGCCCCACCACGGAATGTAGTTGCCACCGGTACCGTTATCAAAGAGGTAAATGTAGTCGAGGGGCATGGGTAGGAAGTCGGGTGTCGGCGGGGGTGGGATGGGTGGAGTGATGGCGCCGGATGAAGAAACGATTCCGGCGGGGAGCGCAGCCGGTGCGGGCGGCGCCGCGTTGGGGTCTACGCCGCCGACGACCTCTACCCACTCGACGCCGAGGGCACTGCTGAGCAGGAGTGTCACCAATATGGCCACCCCTGCCAGATACGGACGTCTGCTCATTTCGCCTCCTTAGGGCTTTGGGGCTTTTCGCCCTGAGACTGCCACCCGCACGGACTACCGTCCCGCGACTGGCAGGCAGGACGTGCTTACTTGTTTTTCCGGATGGAACCCTGCGTTATGATCCCCCCCCCCCCTGCGTGTCAAGCCTAATCTTGGCTCGATTCCGGCCAGAAAAGGACTGTCCCCCAGAGTCTACTAGTGCGCAACCGCAGCCCCCCGGCCGGCACCAGGACACGCCCGGCTTTACAGGGGAACGGCATGGCCATAGACTGCTGTTCGTGAAACCGCGACCGCGACCCGGCAAAGGGACTTCGACGCGAGTCTGGCTTCTGCTCGCGGTCCTTGCGCTCGGCTTCGGCCTGCGCGTCGCCAACCTCGCCGACATCTCGGACTCGCCGCTCTTCACCCGACCGGTGATTGACGGCCAGACCTATGACACATGGGCAGTGGCCATCGTCAAGGGCGAGGCCCCGGCCCAGCCCTTCTACCAGGACCCGCTCTACCCGTATTTCCTCGCTCTCGTCTATTCGGTCTTCGGCCACAGCTATTGGGCCGTCTACCTCTTCCAGCTCGCGCTCGCGCTCGTCTTTCTGCTGCTCATTTACGACACCGCCCGGCGTCTCTTCGACCGGCGCGCCGCAGTCGCGGCCGCGGCCATGGCCGCATTGTACAAGCCCTTCATCTTCTACGAAAGCCAGATTGAGAAAACCGCGCTCGCCGTCTTCCTTACCGCCCTCTTCCTCTGGCTGTTCGTCTGCTCCCTGGCTTCGCGCCCTCCTTCCCGAACCCCTCGCCCCTCTCCCCTCGTCCCACTCCTGTTGCCCATGGCAACCGGCGCCGCGCTCGGACTTGCCGCCCTCACCCGCGCCAACACGCTCCTGTTCGCGCCGCTGCTGCCGCTGGCGCTGGCGGTCAACCCGCAAGCCAGGAACCGCAGGCTCCGAATCGGAGCCGCCGCGGCCAGTCTGCTCGGCGTGCTGCTCGTCATCGCGCCGGTCTCGATCCGCAACTCGATTCTCGCCCGCGAGTTCGTACTCACGACTACGCAGGCCGGACAGAACCTCTACATCGGCAACAGCCCGTACAACACTACCGGCCAGTACCAGGCGCCACCGTGGGTCAGACCCACGCCTGAGTACGAGCAGTCCGACTTCGCCGAGTACGCCAACAAGACCGCCGGCAAGGCGCTCTCCTATTCCGGCGTCTCGAGCTTCTACACGCGCGCCGCGCTGAGTTGGGCGACTACCCACGGCCGCGATTTCGCCAGGCTCGTCTGGCGCAAGACCGTTCTCTACTTCAACAATTTCGAGGTCCCGGACAACCAGGACATCCACTTCTTCTCGCGCTATTCCTGGATCCTGCGCCTGCCCTGCTCACGTTGGGGCTGGTCTTCGCCCTCGGCCTGTCCGCGATGATGCTCCTGGCTCGCGGCATCGGCCGGCTCTCGATGGTGGTGTTCTTCTTCGGGTATGCCGCCTCGGTCATTGCCTTCTTCGTCTTCTCCCGCTACCGCATACCCGCCCTGCCCGCCCTCTTGCCCTTTGCCGGCGCGATGCTCCCCTGGCTTGCCGATTCGGTTCGCACCGGCCCCTCGTCCCACGCCCCCCGCCCCGTTTTCCCCGCCCGGCTGGCCGGCGGACTCACGCTCATACTGGCCACGTATGCCCTGACCCTCTACCCGGTCTACCGCGGCACCGGCAAGACCGAGGCCGCTCAGTGCCTGTCGACCCTCGCCACCGCCCTCTACCGCGAAGGCGACACCGCACGGGCGATTGCGACCTACGAGGAAGCACTGGCCAACCAGCCCGGCCTCTCCGATGCCTCGCGGAACCTCGGCATCATCATGCTCGGTCGGGGTAACACCGACCGGGCCTTCCAGCTCCTTTCGGATGCGGCCCGGACCGAACCGTCCAACCCATCGAACCGCCTCTTCCTCGGGAGAGTCTATGAGCGCCAGGGACAACTTGAAGCCGCCCGCGCCGAGTTCCGCAGGGCAGTCGCGCTTGCGCCGGGACGGGTCGAGGTCCGATTCGAACTAGCCCGGGCCCTTCAGCAGCTCGACAGCTACCCGCAAGCCCTTGCCGAGTATGATACGATGATACAGCTCGCCCCGGACAATCCCTCGGTCCGGCACAACTACGCGGCCTGCCTGTACAGTGTTGGCCGGCTCGACGACGCCCGAGTCCAGCTCGAAGCAGCTCGCCGTCTCGGCGGGACTGTCAACCCCAAGCTCGACTCCTTGCTGAGAACCGGCCGCAACCCGGCCCGCTACTGACCTCCGCATAGGCAAAGCAACACATTGCCCCCTCCCTTCTATTTCCCTCCCCCTTGAGGGGGAGGGAAGGGTGAGGGTGACGCAGACGGTCCGGTGCTTGCGCGAAGCTCAGTGGCAGTCCGGCCGGACACAGCTGCCCCTGGCCGGCCCTGGACGCAGTCGAAGGGTTGGTGCAATCAACCTCCGTGATAGAGACTCTCACTCTCAAGCCAGCCCCGATGCTGGGCGCACCAAGAACTGGGGCGGCCTCACGGCCGCCCCGGTTTCTGTCAGAGGTGCAGCCTAGTTCACAAGCAGGACTTTGATTACCTTTGAATCCTCGGATCCCGAACCCTTCGAGCCCTGCTCCATGACGAAGTACACGCCGGGGCTCAGCCGGCTCAAATCATTGGCGCCGGGACGCAGGTCAAGCACCTTCCTGCCGGAGATGTCGAGCAGTTGGCCGCAGCGGCCCCCGTCAGACG
>CAZVCQ010000385.1:0-3586 GCA_964626085.1 uncultured bacterium | reverse complement strand
GTCAAGGCCATTGTGGAGCACAAGGACGCCTCGCCCGACACCCGCGCCATCAAGGAGATCAACGCCGGCATCTACTGCTTCCAGGCGCGCGCGTTGTTTGAGGCCCTGTCCCAGTTGCGGCCCGACAACGCATCAGTCAGGGATCTCTACCTCCGGCTGGCCAGGCTCTCCAGCCCGTAGCCCCGGATGACGGGCACCAGGCCTTTCGCGTTCGCGCGGTCTGCTGCTGCAGGAGCGAGAGTCTCTCAACGTTGAAGATCGAGTCCAGCGGGTACAGTGGTACTGCCGGCCGACGTGCCTCGTGAAATCCAACCAGCACCGATAACCGATTGTTGACTTCGCGGGGGCAAGAGCTATAGAATGTCGCAGAGGATACAGCGTGAGCAAAAGGACCCATGTCTAACCTGCCAACCGGCTCTCCGCCGGCGCTGAAGAGCGTCGGCATCGCCTCCGACCATGGAGGGTATGGACTGAAGCAGTACCTGGTCAGGATGCTGCATGAGGCCGGGTACCAGGTGAGCGATTTCGGGGATCGGCAGCCCGACTCGAATGATGACTACCCGGATTTCGTAGTGCCGCTGGCCCAGGCTGTCGCCCGCGGGGACATCGAGCGCGGCATCGCCATCTGCGGCAGCGGCGTCGGTGCGTGCATCGCCGCCAACAAAGTGCCCGGCGTGCGGGCGAGCATGATCCACGAGGTCTTCTCCGCGAGACAGGGCGTGGAGGACGATGACATGAACGTGATATGCCTGGGCGGGCGCGTCGTCGGCGAGGCGTTTGCCTGGGAGCTGGTTCAGACGTTCCTTGCCGCTCGGTTCAGCGGCACCGAACGCCACCGTCGTCGCCTCGCCAAGGTCGCGGAGCTGGAGAAGAAGACGGCGGAGCAGTGAGGTCGGCCGGCCCGCGCGTCCTGGCCGTCAACGGCGTCGCGTCACGGTCCGCGTCACGCCTACCAACGAGGAGTACATGATTGCCGGGTTGGTCGTTCGCGCACTCGGTCTGGCGGGCGGGGACATGACCGGATTGTCCGACAATACGGATCGTGTCCCAAGCCCGGACGCAGGGAGGTGTGAATGAAGCCGGGGACGCTCTCGCCGGAAGAGCTTCGCAGGATTGATGCCTACTGGCGCGCCGCCAACTACCTCACGGTCGGCCAGATCTACCTCCGTGACAACCCGCTGCTCAAGCGCCCGCTGGAGCTTGCCGACGTGAAGTCGCTGCTGCTCGGGCACTGGGGCACGACGCCGGGCCAGAACTTCATCTATGCGCATCTGAACCGCATCATCAAGAAGTACGACCTGAGCATGATATACGTCTGCGGCCCGGGCCATGGCGGCGCAGCAGTCGTTGCCAACGTCTATCTCGAGGGCACGTACAGCGAGGTCTATCTTGACGTCAGCCGGGACGAGGCCGGGCTGCGTGAGCTCTTCACCCAGTTTTCATTCCCCGGAGGAATACCGAGCCACGCATCGCCCGAATGCCCGGGTTCCATCCACGAGGGCGGCGAGCTGGGCTATTCGCTCAGCCATGCTTTCGGAGCGGCGTTCGACAACCCCGGGCTCACCGTCGCCTGTGTCATCGGCGACGGCGAGGCGGAGACCGGGCCGCTCGCGACTGCGTGGCACTCCAACAAGTTTCTCAACGCGGCCACGGATGGCGCGGTGTTGCCGATACTCCATCTCAATGGCTACAAGATTTCAAACCCGACCATCCTCGCCCGTATCCCGCGCGAGGAACTGCTGCAGGGGTACGGCTGGGAGCCGTACGTGGTTGAGGGCCACGAACCCGAGGCGATGCACGAGGCCATGGCCGCGATGCTCGATGCTGCGGTCGAGCGTATCAAGGAGATTCAGCGGGACGCCCGCGTCCGAGGCAACGTTGCGCGTCCGCGCTGGCCGATGATCGTTCTCAGTTCGCCCAAGGGTTGGACCGGGCCGAAAGTGGTCGACGGCCAGCGGATTGAGGGCACCTTCCATGCACATCAGGTGCCGCTCTCGGACGTGGCGGCCAATCCCGAGCATCTCCGATTGCTGGAAGAATGGCTGCGGAGTTACAGGCCGGAAGAGCTATTCGATGAGCAGGGTCGGCTGAAGCCGGAGCTGGCCGAGCTTGCTCCCAAGGGCGAACGACGCATGGGCGCGAATCCCCACGCCAACGGCGGACTGCTGCTGCGCGACCTCAGGTTGCCGGATTTCCGCGACTATGAGGTCGATGTGTCGGCGCCCGGAGTGCACGGTAATGGCGACACACAAGTGCTCGGGCGGTTCCTGCGCGATGTGATTGAGTTGAACAAGGAGGAACGGAACTTCCGTCTGTTCGGTCCGGACGAGACGCTTTCCAACCGTCTCGATGCCGTTTTTGAGGCGACGAGCCGGCAGTGGGAAGCGGCAACCGTGCCCGGCGACGAATCGCTTGCTTTGACCGGACGCGTCATGGAGGCCCTGAGCGAGCACCAGTGCGAGGGCTGGTTCGAGGGCTACCTGCTTACCGGCCGGCACGGGCTCTTCAACAGCTACGAGGCGTTCATCCACATCGTAGATTCGATGTTCAACCAGCACGCCAAGTGGCTCGAGGTCACGGCGCGTTTGCCCTGGCGCCGGAAGATCGCTTCGCTCAATTACCTGCTGGCTTCGCACGTCTGGCGCCAGGACCACAACGGCTTCACCCACCAGGACCCGGGGTTTATCAACCTCGTCCTGAACAAGAAGCCTGAGATTGTGCGGGTCTACCTGCCGCCGGATGCGAACTGCCTGCTCTCGGTGATGGACCATTGCCTGCGCAGCCGCCACTATGTCAACGTCGTCATCGTCGGCAAGCACCCGGCGCCGCAGTGGCTGACAATGGACGAGGCAGTGAGCCACTGCACCAGTGGCGTCGGCGTCTGGCAGTGGGCGAGCAATGACGATGGCGCGCCGGACCTTGTCATGGCCTGCTGCGGGGACGTGCCGACGCTGGAGACGCTGGCCGCGGTCTCGATCCTGCGGGCCGAGCTGCCCGACGTCAAGATCCGAGTGGTCAACGTCGTCGACCTGATGAAGCTGCAACCGGAGAACGTCCACCCGCACGGCCTGAGCGACACTGCGTTCGACGAACTCTTCACCCGGGACAGACCGGTAGTCTTCGCCTTTCACGCCTACCCATTGTTGGTTCACCAGCTTACCTACCGCCGCACCAACCACGAGAACATCCACGTCCATGGCTACAAGGAAGAGGGTACCATTACGACGCCCTTTGACATGACGGTGCTGAACGGGCTTGACCGTTTCCATCTGGCCAATCACGCCGTCTGCCTGCTGCCTGAGACCGGCGAGCGGGGAGCCGACTTGCAGCGGCGGCTCAGGGCCAAGCTGGTCGAGCACCGGCAGTACATCAATGCGCACGGCCAGGACCTGCCCGAGGTTCGCAACTGGAAGTGGACGTCACGGCATGAGTGATTCCCACGACAGAGAAAGAGAGGCTTCTATGTCCAAGTCGGTGAAGAGTCAGCGTGTGCCGTCGCCGCCGAATCCGACTCGGCGCCGCGAACCGCTACCCTCGCAACAGCCCAAACCGATTGCCGAGGACCCCGAGGCGGAAAAGAGAATCA
>CAZVCQ010000384.1:0-3588 GCA_964626085.1 uncultured bacterium | reverse complement strand
TTGCTTCCTGCCGACAGGACCACGATCAACTCGTTACGTGCGGATTAGGGTCCCATCCTTGACTTGAGACAGGCGGGCAATATCCTACACTCGTGATCTGTATCTACGAAGGCGACGGCCTGGACCGGCTGTCGCCGCTCTGTGACCTGCGGCCGGCATTCGATCTGCGCTGCGGAAGGTCCACGCTGCTTGAGAAGTTCCGCCGTCTGTACCCGGATGAGTCGGTGTACCTCTGGGTGCGCGACGAGATCGCGGGCGTCGCGGCCGAGGCGCATCCCGATTGCCGCGTGAACGAGAAGCCGACGCAGGGGCGACTGTTCCTCTCTGCAACCGCCATCCTTGATGGACTGGTGCCGGCCAAGGGACTTGAGTCGGTACTGATGGTGGGTGACGAGGTAGTTGGTTTCCGCGTGTCTGCGGGGTGTGTGGAGGAGCTGAACTCAGTGCGCGGACTGCGAGCCGACCTTGTCGAGGAGCAGGTGAAGGCGCGGGTGGTGAAGTGGCCGTGGGACCTGATTGAGTACAATGCCAATGAACTGCTGAGGGAGATTGGGGGCAGAAGTCAAAGGCCAAAAGCCAAAAGCCAAAGCTCCAGAAGCGGAGAGATGGCGGGCAGGATTGAGCGGGGGGCGGTGGTCGTAGGGGACCGGAAGAAGCTGCACATGGAGCCGGGTAGCATGATATGGCCCGGAACCGTGGTCAGCACCGAGACCGGGCCCGTGTTTCTGGACCGTGGCTCGGCCGTGAGGCCGGGGAGCTTCATCGAAGGCCCGTGCTACATCGGGCCGGGCACAGTCATCGACGATGCCAAGGTGCGGCCGGGCTGCAGCTTCGGGCCGGAGTGCCGGATTGGCGGCGAAGTCGAGGCGAGCGTCTTCCAGGGCTACGCGAACAAGCACCACGAGGGCTTCATCGGCCATGCCTTTGTCGGTGAGTGGGTGAACCTGGGAGCGCTGACGACGAACTCGGACCTGAAGAACGCCTACCAGCCGGTACAGGTGAACTGGCAGGGGAAGACGATCGACACCGGCCTGCTCAAGGTCGGCTGCTTCATCGGCGACCACGCCAAGACGGCAATCGGCTCGCTTATCAACACCGGCGCGCGCATCGGGACGTTCGCCAACTGGTTTGAGTCGGGGCTATCGCCGAAGGAGATACCGGCTTTCTCCTGGGGAAACAAGGCACGCTGGCCGCTCGGCCATGTCCTTTCTAACGCTCGCAGGGTGATGTCACGACGCGGCATCGTACCGAGCCCGGTCTACGAGCGTGCGCTGAAGTCGCTGTATGGCGCGAGCGCCCGGTCTCGCACGTGATGCGTCGGGACTAGGGCGTCCTCAATGCCGCTCGACTTCGGCATCGACCTCGGCGGCACCAACATCAAAATCGGGCTGGTTGACGGTGCGGGCCGAGTCAAGTCCCGTCGAGTTCTTCTTACCCGGGCCGCGTTAGGCCCGACGCAGGCGCTCAAGCGCATCGGCGCGAGGATAGCCGACCTGCGGAAGCGACGGCGGGTTACATCAGTGGGAATCGGTATCGCAGGCCTGGTTGACCACGCTGCTGGTATCGTGCGCGTCCCGCCGAACCTGCCGGGCTGGAATGGCACACCGGTGAAGCTGACCCTTGAGGCACTCACCGGCCTGCCGGTGTACTGCACTAACGACGCGAACGCGGTAGCCCTGGGCGAGTGGCTGCATGGCGCGGGCCGCGGCTGCAGGCATCTGCTCTGCGTGACGCTCGGTACCGGCGTCGGCGGCGGGATAGTCGTGAACGGTCGGCTCCTCACCGGCGCCAACGATGCGGCGGGTGAAATCGGCCACACTGCCATCTTCGCCGACGGGCTGTTGTGCTCTTGCGGCCACAGCGGCTGCGTCGAGCGCTACGTTGGAGCGCGCTACGTGGAGGACCGGGCCCGGAAGCGGGTGCGTGCGCAACTGAAGCGACTCAAGGACCACAAGAACCAGACCTCACTCTTCCCGGGGGCGAAAGCGACCGGTCCGAGCTTGATGCTGGAATTCGCCGGAGGCGACACGACCCGGATTAAGATGCGGGAGATCGGCCGGGCCGCGCGGGCCCGAGACCCGCTGGCTCTAGCGCTGGTTGAAGAGGTCGGCGACTACCTCGGCACGGCGCTCGCCAATGCCGTAGAACTCCTGGACCCGGAGCGGATCGTGGTCGGCGGCGGAGTGAGCGGTATCGGCCGGCCCCTGCTCAAGGCGGTGCGCAAGTCGGTGTTCCGCCGGACTCAGGCCCTGCCCGGCAGGAAGCTTGAGATTGTCTATTCGGAACTCGGAATTGAAGCCGGGATTGTCGGCGCCAGCCGGCTCAGGACCATTTCAGATTCCAGATCGTAGATTGAGGACGGAGTCGGGTCAGACTTTCTCCATCAGGTAGCTCCAGAAACCCGGCTTGGTGACAGGCTTCTCCATGATGAAGCTGCCGTCCTGGATGAACGGCCGGAACTCCTGGGCGTAGTAGAGGCGGCGCTGGTTGGTGTTGCTGGCGTACCAGTGCTGGCCCTGTTTCAGGATGCGATGGAGCGTGGCGTCGTAGTTGCCCTCCATCGTGCGGAAGCCGTAGTGAAGGAGCGTGACGAGCATCGCGACGTGGCGGGGATAGGCAACGACCGACTTGGCGTGATTCTTGTGGGCGAGCGCCATCACCATCTCGGCCATAAACAGTGAGTAGTTCCGTCCCCGGTACTTGGGGAGCATGAAGGCCCGGGTCAACTCCCAGCGTTTCATGTCGCGGCCTTCGGCGTCGTGCCAGCGGGGGTCAATCCGGTCGTAACCCATGTACTCATCGTCGGACTCGCGATTGCCGAGGTAGATCTCGAGTATGTCCTCCCCGCTCACGGTGTCGTTGTGGCGCCGTATGCTGAACCAGTGGTCGCCGATGATGATCTCGGGTCTGGCGGGGACGATCTTGTGTTCCGGCTTGGACTTGATGAAGTGCATCACTTCTTCATAGGTGCGGCAGGGAACCATGTCGGCAATCTGGTTGACCCACTCGAGGACGGTCTTGCGGTCAATCACGACGGTTGTGCTTTCCCGCCGGCAAGCATTTTCTGAAGATCGGCCTCGTTGTCTACGAGCACCTTGCGGGATTTCGACCCGACGTACGGGCCGACCACGCCGACCTGTTCAAGTTGGTCGATTATCCGGCCGGCTCTCGCCCAGCCGATGTCAAGCCGTCGCTGCAACATAGAAACCGATGCCTCTCTGTGCCGGACCACGATTTGCGCGGCCTCGGCGAACTTTTCGTCACGCTCGCGGCCCTCTTCCTGTGCCCGGTTGCGCTCGGCTTGCACCTGAGGGCTTTCCTCGGGCAGTGTCTCATAGTATTTCCTGGCCATCAGGTTGTCAACAACTTCTTCGGGTAGAATCGTGCGCAGGTCCTCGAGTTTGCGGCGGACACCGGACTTCTCTTTGTCGTAGAGCACGTCGACGACGTCGCTCTCGACCATTCTCCGGGCGCACTCGGCCGGGTTTTCGACCAGACCTTCGAGCAGCTGAGTGAGGTAGGTCCGCGCCCACAGGTCGACGATGCGCTTGGCCGCCCGGTCCGAGACGAACGAGCCGTGGAGCCGGG
>CAZVCQ010000383.1:0-3597 GCA_964626085.1 uncultured bacterium | reverse complement strand
GCGCTCGACATGCCCGACGCGGCCGACCAGGTGCTGGGATTCCTGCCGGGTGGCGCGTACGATGACCGGCTGGCGACGCGGCTGGCGGCGAGGTTCAACGTGGCCCACTCGGGCGGCGATGAATACTCGCCGGAGATGGAGACAATGCGGACGGCCAGCGGCCTCGGCTCGTATTTCGACCTCATCGGCGCGGCGTCGGCTTTCATCATCGGCATCTTCGTTGCCGCAATGGCGGTCGTACTCTGGAACGCCGGCCTGATGGGCAGCCTGCGCCGGTACGGCGAAATCGGAGTCAGGCTGGCAATCGGTGAGTCAAAGGGGGCAGTCTACCGTTCGCTGCTGGCCGAAGCGTTCCTTGTCGGCCTTGCCGGTTCCGCAGTCGGCACCATGATCGGCCTCGGATTCGGCTACTATCTGCAGGAGGTCGGATTCAACATTTCCGGCATGATGCAGAACTCCTCGATGGTGATTGACGACGTCATCCGCGGGCGCATCACGCCGGTGAGCTTCTACATCGGGTTCGTGCCCGGCCTGCTCGCGACCTTCCTGGGTGCAGCGATATCCGGGCTCGGCGTGTACAAGCGCGATACCGCGATGCTCGCCAAGGAGCTAGGAAGTTAGGAGTTGGCAGTGAGCGAAATCCCGGGGCTGTACCGGATTGCGGCCGCGTCCGCGCGGCCGGGGACTGTCCCGGCGGATTTCGCGGGGGAGACAACGTGAGTAACACCAAGTCAGAAGCCAGAAGCCAAAAGCCAAAAGCCAGAAGCGCCTTGGTCCTGCTTGCGGTTTGCGGCTTGTGGTTTGCGGCAGTGTCGGCAGAAACGCCGACTGGCGAGTGGATTCTGAACAAGGTTGACGAGAACAACTACTCGGATACGCGCGTGGCCGTGTCCGAGATGGTCATCCACCTTGCCCGCAACACGCGCACGGTGCGGGCCAAGTCGTGGGTCAGGGGCACAGATGAGTCGTTCACCGAGTTCCTCTACCCGCCACGGGACAAGGGTACCAAGATGCTCAAGCTCGGGGATGAGCTCTGGACCTATGCCCCTTCAACCGACCGCACCATCAAGATATCCGGTCACATGCTCAGGCAGTCGGTGATGGGTTCAGACCTGTCATACGAAGACATGATGGAAGACCACAAGCTTGTAGACCAGTACTCAGCCGCTGTCGCCGGCGAAGACACCGTGCTCGGCCGGGAGTGCTGGGTCGTGGAATTGACCGCCAAGGCCCCGGACGTCAGTTACCACACGCGGAAGATATGGGTAGACAAGGAGCGCTACGTACCGCTGCGGGAAAACCGCTATGCCAAGAGCGGAAAGCTGCTCAAGACCACCGAGGTGAAGAGCGTTTCACAGCGCCAGGGCCGCTGGATCCCGGATCGGGTTTCATTCAAAGATGCGCTCAAGTCCGGCGCGGGAACCGAGTTCATCCTCGACTCGCTGCGTCTGAACGTGCCAATTCCCGATTACATTTTCTCGAAGGCGTCTCTCAAGAAGTAGCGCCCGCGGTCCAGGCACTTCAGCGCTTGCGCCTGAGGAAACGGTTCGCCTGTGTCAGAAATTCCTTGGCCCGGCTGATGGTTTCCCGCACTTCCTGTGGCGACAGCTCTCCAGTGGTGTCGTAGTCGCTCACAATCCGCCGGTCGAAAGCGTCCAGCAGCCAGCGATGATACTTCGACTCCAACAGGCCGGGCTTAGTGAACTGCTCCCCGAACGCGGCGTGGACGGCAGAGTGCTTGCGGAACCGCTTGCCGCGCTCAATGAGCAGCGCCTCGGCAACGTAGAACATGGCGTAGTATGCTCGCCCGGCGGCAAAGTCTCCCTCGTCGGAGTCGAGCAGAATTTCCGCGGCCCGTATTGCGTGTCCGGCTTTGTCCAGCAGTCGCCCGGTTTCGGCCTTCATGCCGGCACTGCCTCTTCACGGACGTTGTCTAGAAATGGGGTCTTGCGTCGCCTCCATTCGCGTGCCGGGACGAACACGCGGCTGACGCTGATACCGTATTCGAGCGACAGGCGGGAAACCAGAACGCTGGTGCGGTCAATCTCCGAGCCGTAGGCTGCCACGTGGTCCAGAACAATGAGGACGTCGCAATCCGACCCCGGCTCCGCGTCGCCGCGGGCGTGGGACCCGAACAGGAAGACGCCCGACAGGCGAGGACCGTACAAGCGGGCCAGTCCGGCCTTCAGCTCTGCCAGCAGCCTGCTTATCTTGACGCTCATGCCTCATTCTACCAGCCATCACACTCCCGTCAACCCGCGCCCGGCACTGCAAACTGGCACCTGGTCACTGGACACTCGGGCGCTCCGCGCCCGCCTTGACTTCCGTCCCGGCCCGGCTATGTTCTTGGCGATAAACGTGGATGTCCACTCAGCCTTGACGTCTTTCGTAATGAGAAAAGTATCGTGTCCCCGAAATCCCCCGGCACTGAGGGGGCGAGACGGCGTACGTATTCGATTGGGATACCGAAAAGGCACAGTCGAATGTTCGGAAGCACGCTGTTTCATTCGACGAAGCGTCAACTGCTTTTGGCGACCCACTGGCACTCCTGATGAACGATCCGGATCATTCGCAGCGGGAGGAACGTTACCTGTTGCTCGGCATGTCAGTTCGCAGACGACTGATTGTCGTGGCGTTTGCCGAGCGGCCACCATTGACGCGTCTCGTCTCCGCAAGAGGAGCAGCCAGAATGGAGAGAAAGAGATATGAAGAACAACCATAGAAGCGATTCCAGCGAGCACGATACGATGCGCCCAGAATATGATTTCTCCGGGGCGGCACGCGGCAGAACCGCGGCGCGATATGCCGAAGGTACGAA
Organism: uncultured bacterium; assembly: GCA_964626085.1. Lineage (GTDB taxonomy): Bacteria > Hydrothermota > Tepidihabitantia > Tepidihabitantales > Tepidihabitantaceae > UBA2258. The sequence continues at coordinate 779 of CAZVCQ010000383.1, read as the reverse complement.
TGTCGTTGTGGTCGGACACGATGTCCTTGACGTCTTCCCGGACGGCATCGCGGTCAACGAAGCCTTGAGAGCTCTGGCGCCTGTGATTCGGCGGCGGCGCAAGATGCGGAAGAAGGCATCGCGAGTCGCGGCGCGCGACTGACGCGTGAGTAGGACGGGGGCAATGACTCGATTCCGTGACCCCTTGGATGCTCTTCGCTTGACTTCCATCCCTTCCCGGCTGTGCCCATGGCGATGGAGTTGTCCGCGCGCCCGGCATTGACGCGCTTGAGAACGAGAAAAGCAATGCGGCCACGAAATCCCCTGAAGACCACCGAGGTAAAGAGCGTCTCGTTGCGCCAGGGCCGTTGGATCGCGGACCGGGTCTCCTTCAAAGACGCGCTCAAGACCGGGGCGGGGACCGAGTTCATTCTCGACTCGCTCCGCCTCAATGTCTCGATTCCCGACTACATTTTCTCCAAGGCTGCGCTGAAGAAATAGCGCGAAAACGGGGACTGTCCCGCAGCGAGTTGGCCTCGGCGGCCCCTGTCGGACAGCGCGACGCGGCTGCTTCGAGGGACTGTCCCCGTCTTTCGCAGGAGGGCGGAAGCCCCGAGGCACTAGGGCCTAGGTGAAGCCGAGCGCCGTGGCTGTACCCCAAGGCCCAGGGGTCAGTTCGGTGGCGACGACACGGCAAAGCAACGGCTGAAGTAACGGGTCAAGTAGTGGGACAAGTAGCGGGTCAAGTGGTGATGTCCTATAATTCCTGTAAATTCAGGGACGGTTTTGATCGGGAATAG
>CAZVCQ010000382.1:0-3601 GCA_964626085.1 uncultured bacterium | reverse complement strand
ATAGCGAAGACTGAGAACGTGGGGTGCACATGGGACACATTCTTCCCGTTGCTAGACGACAGTCTGAGCTATCGCGGCCTCGGGTCGTTCGACCCCACGACCGGACCCGATTTCGACAGCATGTCCGTTGCCGCATCTCGAGGCGAGATTGTCTCTACCACCAACGGCGGCAGCGACTGGTCGAAGGACTCGTACAACCCGTGCCAGTGGTGGCGCGGCACTTCCCAAAACTACACTGACTGCGGTAGTAGGCTGTGCGTCGGCACATGCGGCACACCTGGAAGGACAACGAGATACGACCTCAATGACGTCGAGCAGATCGAAGTCGGCTACAATCACTGGGACGTCTCCGTCGGTACCAACGCCGCAATCGTGGTCGATTCCTTCAGCACCAGTCCAGGCATTCTAGAGGAGTGCACTCTGGACTGGCTCGATGCCGTTTCCACGAATGGCGATAGCGTACTCATTTACTTCACATTCACCAATACGACCGATCATGATTCGCTGGTGGATGTTTATCTCTGGCGCAGCATCATGCAGGAGGATTTCGGAGGCGAAGAGGACGCGTATTTCTACTGGTTGGATGACAGTTTCCCTGACCGGTACGTCCATAAGGACGACGCCGACACGTGGTGTGTGACGAATTACGTTCCTACCAACCAGACGTTCTGGTTCGCTTTAACGACGACGAGCGAAGTGCCTAACTGCAGCGCGAGCCCTAATGTTGACTCGGCTCGCGGGTTCGGTGCGCCGCAGACTGACCCCCTGTACCCCTCCGACTGGATCTATGCTTCGGACGCCCCAGATGACCACGGGAGCAGCCTGTACTATCACTGGGACACGATTCCCCACGATGACTCGACCCGCATGAACTATGCAATCATTAGGCCACCGACTGACACCACCCACCCATACTACACCGGTCACAGGGGAGGCTTGATCGCAACTGTGGAGTTTGGCGTATCCCCGAGTCATTCGTCGTACACCGAGGGTTCATTGGTGACCGGCGAGCAATATCACCGCGGCGTACGCCCGTACACCGATCGCCTGAATGGGAGAACATCGCAGTATTTCCCTCAAGATAGCGCGACTCCGGTGGATAACGTGAAACCGCCGACGGTGACTGGTCTCTCCGTCAGGTACGTTCCAGAGATAGACGCCTGCGAGGTCTGGTGGGACCCGATACCGGAGAGCGGCGACCCGGAGTACCCGGAGACCTTCGAGCCCAACCTCGGCGGCTACTGGGTTTGCCCGTACGTCGCGGGCTCGGCGCTGGACGACATCCACGACACTCACCTCAATCACCAGTCGCCGCTGTTCCGGACCCACTACGTTGAAGCCGCCGACGGTGAGCGTGTACAAGGCGACACGTACGTCTTCTGCGTCACGGCGCGCGACCGAACCGGCAACAAGGGCGATTGGTGCGCTGAAGAATCCGTCTACATTCCCTGCCTGGCCAGCACTTCCCCGCTGGCCACGGCCTACAACAGCGGAACTCACCTTGCACGCGCACCCGGCACGGCCGACGAGCATATCGTGTACGAAAGCAACGGCGAGGTCCACTACGCGTATTCGACCGACGGCGGGTACGAATGGCAGAACCGGACGACGATAGACACCGGCGCCTCACCGGCGGTCGCAACGAACGGAAGCGGCCACCCATGGATCGTGTACGTCCAAGGCAACACCGTCCGATACCGGCTAAGATATACGAATTCGGCATCCGGGGTGTTGTTCGATTCTCAGGACGACAGCATCATCCCCGGGCCGCCGGCGATCGCGCTCACGCAGTCAGAGACCAACCAATACGCATTCGCCGCGTTCCCGGTCTACGATTTGGACGCGGGCACGTCGAGCATTAGGGTCGTGAAGTTCGACGAGGATACGTCCGTATCGGTAGTCGTCGACACGATACTGAACGAGGCGATGTCAGACAGCTTCGTGTCGTTGTCGCTGAGCTGGGGAGACGTGGTACGCTGCTGTTGGCAGAGAGACAGCGCGATTGTCTACTCCGAAGCTATGATACCTCCTATGCAGTGGGAACTGCTCGGCTGGTCATCGCCTCACGCACTCTCTGACCCAGGGACGCTGGCAAAGCACCCGTTCTGCGCGGTCTCGGACGACAGCGTCTTCGCGGTATGGTCGGACTACGACGGCGGCGAGATAATGCGCGTCGCGCATGACGTGTGGGCTCTTCCGGATTCGTGGGGCACGCCGCAGGGCGTCAGCCCCGCGGGTGAGTTCTCAGACTACCCCCAGATGTCTACTCCCCGCGTGATGTCCTGGCAGAGCTTACCGATGGGCGGGAACTGGGAGTTCAGCGTGATGATCGACGACAGCATCGTGAACCTGATTCCACCCCTCGGCCACGACCAATGCTACGGCCACATCAGCGCGCAACTGCCCGACCCGCCGGACTCCAATCCTCCGGTCGTCTACGCAGCATGGACCGAGGGACCGATGGAGGGCGGGTATTACGAAATCAAGTCCTGCGTGTACGGTTTAGGCGCGCAAGACTGCGGGATGGCCGCCGGGTCGGTTCCTGTAGCGAGGACGGAGCTATCGTCGGTCGCTCCCAATCCCTTCAGCCGAACCACGGCGATTCGCTACCAACTCGCTCGGCAGGGCAGGGCGAAGCTGACCGTCTTCGACGCCTGCGGTAGGGGGGTGCGAACCTTGGTCAGCTCTGAGCAGAAGCCAGGGAAGTACGCTGTGAGCTGGGACGGGACCGACAACCGTCAGCGACTCGTACCGAGAGGAGTCTACTTCGTGCGGTTCGAGGCTCCTGATTGCACCGGCCGGAAGAAGCTGACGCTCACAAGGTAGGCGCCAAGAAGACAGAATACAGAAGACAGAATACAGGGCAGGGGCGGCCTTCGGGCCGCCCCTGATTCTGAGGAGAGGCTCGACTTCCCGTCAGCCTGCGGCTAGGGCGCCGGCGCGGGGACGCTGAAGACCTCGAAGCGGATTGCGGCGAGGACGTCGGGCCTGAGTCCGCGATTCTGCCACTTCTCCAGCAGCACCTGGGCTTCCCGAGCCAGCGTCGGGCCGGAGATGGACCGGCCGTGCGAGAGACGGAAGAGCTGCCGGGCATAGTCGAGGTAGAAGACGATGTACATGGTGTCGATGCCTGAGGCGCTCAGCACCTGCTTGGTCTCCGTCTCCATCGTGGTGAGTGCCACCATGGCCGCTTCGTAGCGTTCGCTCATGTCGGCATAGATGCGGGCAGTCGTCTGCGCCGCGATGTCGGGCGAGTACTTCGCCTTCCAGCGCGAGATTCTGCGGGTCACGTCGGACATAGTGAGTCTCCTTTCCGGCCATCGGGCCGGGGTTACGGACTATTCGATCCACTGGATTAGTGAACTGAAGGCCTCCAAACGTAACCTCTCATACTATTATCTCCCGCTGGACGCCAAAATCACGGAAGCATCTTGTTGGCCCGGACAGAGTGCGACCCGGTAACCCGGAGCCCTGGCTGAGACCAGCGCCGGCAGGGGGGGAGTCACTCCCGGGTTGACCCCGGGGTTGAGTTCCGAAGCGAACGTGTCGATGAATGTGCATCTGAATCAAGGACTTAGCTCGGATTCCAGCACCGGATAGA
>CAZVCQ010000381.1:0-3605 GCA_964626085.1 uncultured bacterium | reverse complement strand
AACGGAAATAGGCGATATCCGACGTCCGCCGCGGCTCGAACGGCATCAGCCGGGGTATCTTCGGCTCGTCCACCACGCAGCAACCCATGCCGCTTTCCTCCAAGAGACGAAACGCGTCCGGCCGGAGCCAGGCCCGGTTGCGGAACTCGACCACGATGGAAACGTCCGGCAGAAGCACGGGCATTCTCCGCATATAGTCGAAGTTCTGCGGCGCCGGGTAGAAGAAGACCGGGAACTGGACGAGCACGCACCCGAGCCGCCCCGAATCGACCAGCGGGCTGATGCCTCCGCGGAACGCCTTGAACACATCGGACGTGTCTTTCAGGACTCGCCGGTCTTCGTCCGCCCAGATGTCGTGGGTCATGTCCTTGTGCGAGCGGACGACGAAGCAGAAACCAGGGTTGGTCCGGCCTACCATCGACGCCAGGGTCCTCGGCGTCGGCATTGCATAGTAGGTGAAGTTCAGTTCGACTGTGTCGAACCCGAGCACGCTTTCGTAGTACTCGAGCATCTTCGCCTTGGCCAGCCCGGCCGGATAGGCCCTGCCCAGCCAGTCGGCAAAGGAAAAGCCGCTCGTCCCGACTCTGAATCGCGCAGCGCCCGGATCCAGGCTCATGCTCCAGTTCTACCGGAAAAAGTGAGCGAGGCGCCGCTCGCGGTTCATGGCGAGGGCAGTCTGGTCGAACAAAGGAAACAGCATAGTAGGTGACGTTGAATTGCCGAGCTGATGTCGAAAAGCCATTATATTTCCGCTACTTGGCAGTGTCAAACGAACTCGTCCTGGCTGACCGTTGTCGCCTCGCGAAAGTTCGGCGGGGAACGCTTGACAAGCAGGCAGCGTCCAATAGGATGAGTTGTTGGCCCAACTGACCGGACAAGGAGTCACCTATGGTATCACCACAAGATGTAAGACGCCTGACCGAGAGCACTGACCGACACATCCTGACCCTGTATTTCAACACCCGTTCGGACCAGCAGCGGTCCGCCTATCCGGCCCGGCTCCGCAGTCTGCTGCACGGTATCGAGGCAGGGGTCCCGGCTGGAGACCGGAAGCAGTACGACCAGGCCGCCGCCAAGCTGATGAACTTCGTGAGCCAGTATCAACCAGCGGGCAACTCGCTCCTTGTCTTCGCCGGACCCAAATCGTGGAATGAGTTCGCCTCCCGAATACCGGTCCGCGACGAAGCAAGCTGGGGACAGCCCAACACCGCCCAATTGCTGTGGCTGATCGAGGAGTATCGGCCGTACGGTGTGCTGGTCGCCGGCATTGAGCATGTCCGCTTCCTCGCAGTCCGGCTGAACGAGTTCGAGGCCTTCAAGGAGTTCCGCGCCGATATCGACACCGGCCAGTGGCGCAAACAGGTGGTCGGATCAACGGGCCGGGGCGACGCGGTGCAGAAGGGAGGCCGGAACGTCGAGGCCTTCGACCAACGATACATGGAACAGGTCCGGCGTTTCTGGAAGACGCTTCACAAGCCACTGGCCGAGCTTATCAAGCGCTACCGGATTCGCCGCATGGTCCTTGCCGGGACCAAGTCAGTGATGCCCGAGCTCGCGCGCTCGCTACCCCCGGCCATCAGCAAACTCGTAGTAACGCAGGTGAACATGAGGACATTCACCAACCCGACGGACGCCGTTCACAAAGTGTTCCCCAGCATCGTCGCCTGGGAGGAGCAGCGCGAGCGTGCCCTCGTCGCCGAGTTGTTCGGCGCCGCCGGCATCAGCAAGAAAGCCGCGGTCGGCGTCGAGCCGGTCCTCAAGTTCCTGCAGGACGGTCGCGCCTCGCGACTGGTCGTGGCCAAGGACTTCGATGCCGAGGTGACTCGCTGCACCCAGTGTCTCAATGTGAACGCAAGTACCAACAGCCATTGTGCCAAATGCAGCGCAACCGACTTGAGGAAGGTCAGCCTCAACGGCATCCTGCCCCGCCTCGTGGTGGACCACGGTCTGCCGATTGAGGTCGTAAAGGGAGAAGCGGCCAAAGAACTGGCTCGCAGTGGCGGCGTCGGAGCCTTCCTCCGGTTCTGAGGGACATGACCCAATCCCGTTGAGGATCGGGATTGTGTCCCGAGCGGGGTCTTGGATTGCGGGAGCGCCAGCTCCCGCTTTTCCTTGCCGCGTGTCCCGAAAAGCGGCAGCTTTGCTGCCGCACACCAAATCAGCTACACCGCCGCCCGTCTTGGAGTCGAACTCCACGACTCGATTCGCAAATCATGCCGGAAACCTCCCTGCAAGTGCACCCGCGAAAGGCCTCGGAAATCACCTTTCGAGTCAGCCCGCCAGCGAATCTGCCTCTCGACCTCGAAGTCACGATTGGAATCGCAGGGGCATTCGACATGGGAATCAGTAGCGGAAACACTACGGAAGTCACGGTCAGTTTCGCCGCCCAAGACCCGCCGAGATTCGCCCTGCGACTCACCTTGGGAACCACCTCCTGAACCGTCCCGGGAACGGTTCCCAGGGTGACTCGCGGAGCGTGTTTCTGGGTGACACTCAGTACACATAACGCACTACCCTTCGATGACTTAGCTCGCTTCAACCTCGCCAAAGTGCTCCGACTGCCTGTTTCGGTCCGATCTCCAGGGTGTCGCGGCCAGGAATCCGCCCGGGCGGCACCGGGAAATGGCTGCCTTGGCCTGCTTGTCGCGGGCCGTTGCTTATCGGGTGATGATGACTTTGCGGATAGCTCGGGGCTTGCGGCTTGTGGCTTGTGGCTCCTCGCGGATGAAGTACACACCCGGTGCCAGCCGGCTCACGTCATTCGCGCCCAGCCTCAGGTCAAGCACCTTGCGGCCACCTGCGTCCAGCAGACCGGCGCGGGACATGACTGAATTGCGCTCGGGCAATTCGGATCGTGTCCCAAGCCCGGGCAACAATAGGGTTCCGCTCACGATCGTTGCACCTGGCTTAGAGCTTGGAGCTTGCGGCTTGTAGCTTTCCACCACACCAGGCGCGGTATCGCCGATAGTGAAGGCACGCGGCGTGACGGCAATCGCTGAGTCCCACGGAATTCGATACATGTCGATAGCCACGTAGCGAACATAGCAGTCCGGCGATTTGACCGATTCGGGTGTCGTCCACTGGAACCGACCGGCGTTGGGAACGCCACTTGCCATCTCCTGCCACGGACCGGAGGGGCCGGTCGTCGAAAGCTTGAGTGTGACGGTACTGGAATCGCCTGCAGGTGCGGCGCTCCACCAATCGATGAACTGGACCGAGCCGTTGGCGAACTTCTCACCACCGCGCGGGAAGACCGGGAAGACAGTCAGCGACTCGGCCGGGGTTGCCTCCCGGAACGCGTGCGCGCGGTTGTAGTCGTTGGGCCAGGACCCTTCGCGGGTGACAAACGCGAGGTCGGGGAATCCGTTGTGGTCGAAGTCCGCGCCGGTACGGAACGCCGCGTAGGTCCCGTCGGCCGTTGTGATATCGGCGGCCTCAGTCCAGTTTCCCTGCCCGTCACCGAGCCAGACCTTCGTGTGGCCGCCGCCCAGGGCGCACACGTCGGTGAACCCGTCCGCATTCATGTCGCAGAGCTGGGTCCCTCCGAAGTCGCCTGTACTGGGCAGCGTGCCGGAAACGCTCTGCCAGACCGCGGTCGCGTCGTC
>CAZVCQ010000380.1:0-3613 GCA_964626085.1 uncultured bacterium | reverse complement strand
CCTGCGTTGCCTTGACGAGAAGGTTCCAGAGCCTAGAATCAAGTTCGGATGAGCACGTTGCTGGAGCGTCATCGTCTTGACATTCTGCGCATCGCCCGGTCACACGGCGCGAGGCGGATCCGTGTGTTCGGCTCTTTCGCTCGCGGTGAGGAACGTCAGGACAGCGATTTGGACGTGCTGGTAGACCTTGAGCCGGGCCGTGACCTGCTTGACATCGTGGCAATCAAGCAGGATCTGGAGGCCCTGTTGGGCCGCAGAGTCGACGTCGTTACTGAGCGCGCGGTGAGTCCGTACATCAGGGAGTCGGTGTTGAGAGAAGCGGCGGCGCTTTGAAGTCCGACCGGACGTATCTACTTCACATTCGGGACGCAGTTGAGAGGATAGAGCAGTATGCGTCGCACGGCCACGAGGCCTTCCTGCATGAGTATCACTGGCAGGACGGAATAGTCCGCCAGCTTGAGATTGTCGGCGAGGCGACCAAACATCTGTCAGCGGAGTTCCGCCAGGCGCATCCTCGGATTCCCTGGCAACGAATAGCCGGGCTGCGAGATGTGCTGATTCACGACTACATGGGCGTTGACTTGGTTGCGGTATGGGAAATAGTCCAGAACCGCGTTCCGGAGTTGAAGACTCACGTGCTGGCTGCCCTGAAGGAATCAGACGGGCCAGGCTAGACGGTAGTCAATCGGCGGGCCGGGACGGAAGTCAAGGCGGGCGCGGAGGTATCGCAGCTTGGGCAGCGGGGCGGGCATCTAGCGCTGCAAGGCTTGGGACAGTCCCCGTTTTCCGGCTAGAACCGGCGGTCCCAGTAGTGCGCGATCTTGGCCCGGATTTCTTCGTCGGTCGGAGGACCTTCTTGGGTTTCAAGCATGTCTGCTCCCTGCTTGTCAACCAGGGTCTGGACCTCGCTGGTCGCAAACCGGGTGAGCTGGGCGTAGGCGTGGCCGTCACCGAGCGCGTAGCGCTTGTAGTAATAGCGCAGCGGGAATACGACGTACAGCCAGTCCTTTGCCCGGGTGACGGCGACGTAAAATAGCCGGCGTTCCTCCTCGATACTCTCTTCGTCCTCGGTCGCCATGTCCGATGGAATCATCCCGTCCGCCGCGTGGATGACGTAGACCACCTTCCACTCGCAGCCCTTGGCCGAGTGCATCGTGGAGAGCACCAGCCAGTCCTCGTCCTTGTACGGTGGGCCGGCAAGGTCCGCGGTCGAGTTCGGCGGGTCGAGCGTCAGGTCCGAGATGAAGTTGGAACGGGACTTGTACCGCTGGGCTACCGCTTCCAGTTGCTCCAGGTCGCGCAGCCGCGGCTTCGGATTGTCGTACAGAACCCTGACCAGCGGGTCATAGAACCGGCGCAGCCGTTCTACCTGCGCGGCAACCGGCAGCTCCTCTTTGCGCAGGTCATGGAGCATCTGGGCAAGGCCTGAGTACTGCTCCCGCGACGCCCCCGGCATCGGGATGTCTTCGAGTTCGGCCAGGTCGTAGCTCCGCTCAGCCAGATCCGAGACGAACCGTTCGACCGTACGCGGGCCCACGCCTTCGAACATCTCCAGCACCCGGAACCAGCTCATGTCGTCACGCGGGTTCTCAAGGATGCGCAGGAACGCGAGCAGGTCCTTCACGTGCGCGGCCTCAAGGAACTTCAACCCGCCGTACTTGTGGTACGGGATATTGCGCCGGGTCAGCTCGATTTCGAGCTGGTCCGAGTGGTGCCCGGCCCGGAACAGCACCGCCTGGTGCTGGAGCTTGATACCCTGCTCCAAGTGTTCGAGCACCTGGTCACAGACGACTTTCACTTGCTCATCCTCATCCCGGCAGGTGATAAGGATCGGTTTCTGCGCGCCTTTGCGCGTGGCAACGAGGTTCTTGGTGTAGCGGTATCGCGCCGGCTTCATCACCGCGTTGCCCACGTCGAGGATGGGCTGAATCGAGCGGTAGTTCTGCTCCAGCGCGATGACCGTCGCGCCCGGGAACTGCTTCGGGAAGTCGAGGATGTTCTGGATGGTCGCGGCCCGGAACGAGTAGATGGACTGAGCGTCGTCGCCCACGACCGTGATGTTGTGGTTCTTCTGTCGCAGGCGCTGGAGGATCTCCGCCTGGATGATGTTCGTGTCCTGGTACTCGTCGACGAGGACGTGGTCGAACCGCGCGCTCATCGCGTCGGCGACCGCCGCGTCCTCCAGGGCATGGTTCCAGAACAGCAACAGGTCGTCGTAGTCCAGAACCTGCCGCGCGGCCTTCCGTTTCGTGTAGGTGTTGAAGATGGCGCGCAGCCCCTCCTCTGCCTGCTCGCACCACGGGTAGTCCTTCTTCAGTACCGCTGCGAGCAGCTCACGTGAGTTCACGACCCGCGAATAAATGGCGCGGATGGTGGCCTTGCGCGGGAACCGCTTCTCCTTCGAGGCAAGGCCCATCTGCGCTCGAATCAGGCCCAGCATGTCGGCTGAGTCCGACTCGTCCATCACGGTGAACTCCGGCTGCAGGCCCACGACTCGACCGTAGGTGCGGAGCAGCCGGTTGGCCATCGAGTGGAACGTACCGCCCCAGACTTTGGTCGCTTCCGGGAGCCCAACGGTGCGGGCGCGATTCAGCATCTCCTGCGCGGCCCGGCGCGTGAACGTCAGCAGCAGAATCCTGCCGCCGGGCACGCCCTGGCGGATGAGCCAGGCCACACGATAGGCCAGAGTGTTAGTCTTGCCCGTACCCGCGCCGGCGATGATGAGCAGCGGCCCGATGTCGTGGACGACCGCGGCCCGCTGCTGCGGGTTGAGATGGCTGAGCCAGTCGGTGGTGTCAGACATCGCAGGAGTATACAGAATTCGGCAGACAGCATAAAGCATGACTCGGCTTGGATGCTGGCTGCCGGCTATCTCAGCAAACCCAAGTGCTTGACTTCGCCTCCGGGCCGCCTATCCTTGGGCATGGACGGTAGGGTTCCCAGCGCCGCGATCGGAGATGATGCAGCCGTGAAGGCGCGAGCCTGAAGGGGAACGACCATTCCGAGGAACGTGCCAGTGAAACAGGAGAGGGAGGAGAAAGTGAAGGAGAAGAAGCAGAGCCGACGTGCCGCCAAGACGGCCGCCAAGCCCGAAGCGGTGCTGCACAAGACCGAAGAGGCCGCGAAGCCGGCCCCGGCCTCCGAAGCGCCCGTCGTCCGTTGGGTCAACCAGATGCTAATCCGTGCCGTGCGAGAGCGGGCCGACGCGATACACATCGAGCCGGGACACAAAGGACTGACCGTCCGCTTCCGCATTGACGGCACGCTGCGGCAGGTCCACACTCCTGAGCAGCCGGAAGGGGTGGTTACCCGGCTCAAGAAGATGTCAAGAATGAAGCTGGAAGACGACCGCACGCCCCAGGATGGACGCTACAAGGCGCTTGTGGACGGCCGCGAGATCGACTTCCTGGTCTCCATTTTCCCGACCCCCTATGGTGAGAGCCTGGCCCTGCGCGTGCTGGACCGCGCCACACTTGTCCCGCTGAACCGGCTGGGGTTCCCGCCCGCAGCACTGACCAAGGTGCGCGAGATGACGGGCAAGCCCCGCGGCCTGGTCCTAGTAACAGGTCCGGCCGGCAGCGGCAAGACTATGACCATGTACGCATTGCTGAGC
>CAZVCQ010000379.1:0-3615 GCA_964626085.1 uncultured bacterium | reverse complement strand
AGCACGTCCGTTATGCCGCCCTGTAATGCAAGCTATTTTGTACTCCGGGTAATACATAGCTCCGAATCCTCATGCGCCGCCAACGCAAGCCGAGGCCAAGTCGCTGGAGAACTTGTCGCGTGCAGGCAAGCGACTCAAAGGATTCTGCCGCACGAACCTGTTCAAGCGGCTTGAGAGCAGCGGCCATGCCTTCCTGCAGTCGGTCCGGCGTCACGTCCTGCGCAACTACGTATTCCTGCATGCCATTGAGGGAGGCGAGCCAGTGCCCATCGGCACGCAGGACGCCGACTTCCTCGACACCAACCGCACCGATTCCGACGAAGTCGGTTTCATGGAGCCGGAGGAAGGCGAGGGCGAGACAGCCGTTGACAACAATGCCGCTACGCTGCGCTCTGTCGCCGACTTCCAGAAGCAGGCCGCGGCAGTGTACGCCGAGTACCGGAACGCGGGGAGCCGGCGCTTCAAGTGGCTGAGTCCGTACTTGTTTGATAAGTCCCTGGCCGAGGACCTACGTCGTGACGCCGATGCGCTCATGGTAGTGCTGAAGCGTTGCGGCGAATGGAACCCGGCGGATGACACGAAGCTTGACGAATTGGCGAAGTTGCTGGCGAAGGAGCACGCCGGCGACAAGGTTCTGGTCTTCTCCCAGTTCGCGGACACGGTGGACTACCTTGAGCAGGAACTGACGCGCCGGGGCATCAAACGACTTGCCGGCGTCACCGGTAGTTCGGACAACCCGACCAACTACGCGTACCGGTTCAGCCCGGTCAGCAACGAAAAGGAGAAGATGTACCCGGAGGCTGAGCGCTTGCGTGTTCTGATAGCGACCGACGTGCTCAGCGAAGGCCAGAACCTGCAAGACTGCCATATCGTTGTGAACTACGACCTGCCGTGGGCAATCGTGCGCCTCATCCAGCGCGCCGGTCGCGTTGACCGCATCGGCCAGCAGGCAGAAGTCATCACCTGCTACTCATTCCTGCCCGCCGATGGCGTCGAGCGCATAATCCGCCTGCGCCAGCGCGTGCGTCAGCGCCTTCAGGAAAACGCCGAAGTCGTCGGCTCCGACGAGGCGTTCTTCGCCGGAGACGGCGACGTGCAGCCGCTGCTCGACCTCTACCACGAGAAGGCCGGCATCCTCGACGATGAGGCCGATTCAGAAGTGGACCTTAGTTCGTATGCATACCAGATATGGCGCAACGCAATCAAGGCCGACCCGAAACTCGAGAAGCTGATCCCGGCGCTTCCGGCCGTCGTCTTCTCAGCCAAGTCTCATACAGCAGGCGTCAGCGGCCCGCCCGGTGCGCTGGTCTACATGCGCACGGCCGAGGATAACGACGCCCTGGCGTGGGTGGACGCCAACGGGGGCAGCGTCACCGAGTCGCAGTACGCCATTCTCAAGGCCGCTGAGTGCGGGCCTGATTGCCCGGCGCAGAAGCGCGCGGACAACCATCACGAACTGGTGCAGAAGGGCGTCGGGTTGATAGTATCCGAAGAACGGTCGGTCGGCGGCAGGCTGGGCCGGCCCTCCGGCGCTCGGTTCAGGACGTACTCTCGGCTCAAGGAATATCAGGCGCGTGAGAAAGGCAGCTTGTTTGACACGCCGGAACTGCGCCGGGCGATAGACGAGATTTACCGCTTCCCGCTGCGCGATGCTGCCGTGGATGCGCTGAACCGTCAGTTGCGCGCGGGCATTGACGACCGGGATTTGGTGAAGCTCGTCCTCTCGCTGCGCGAGGAAGACCGGCTGTGCCAGCACCAGGACGAAGTCGAGTCCCGCGAGCCGCGCATCATCTGTTCGCTGGGTCTCAAAGCATAGCATGAGAGGCTGGACGAGATGCAGTTGAACACTGCTCGCGGCCGAGAGTGGCTCAAGCAGTTCGACTTTCGCATCCTGTTTGTAGACGGCCTTGGCTGGGATCACCACAAGCAGACCTTGTCGGTTACGGTCGATTCCGAAACGTACAGCCTGACTGCCATCGCCCAGAAATGGGGTATGGTCGCGTTTGCCTGCACAAGCGCAACCGGTGCGATACCCGACTACCCGACGCGGCGCAAGATAGAACACCAAGTGCGGAAGTCGGCTCACGAACACATCATCGTCTTCGTTGACTCGGCGCGCACAAACCAGGTCTGGCAATGGGTGAAGCGCGAGACCGGCAAGCCGGTCGTCTGCCGTGAGCACAGCTTCGGCGTCACCCAATCAGGTGACGCGCTGGTCCAGAAGCTCAATGCACTGGCGGTGACGCTTGAAGAGGAAGCCGACGAGCCGGGAATCACTGGTATCACAGACAAGCTCGGCAAGCTCTTTGCGGACAAGGTCTCGAAGCGCTTCTATGAAGGTTTCAAGGATGAGCACGCGAAGTTCTTGAAGTTCCTCAAGGGCATACCCGATGAGGCGATGGAGAGGTGGTACGTGTCGGTGATGCTCGACCGGCTGATGTTCATCTACTTCATCCAGAAGAAAGGCTTCCTTGCCGGTGACCCGGACTACTTGAGAAACAAGCTGGCCGAGAGCAAGGCGCGCGGCAAGGACCAGTACTACCGTGAGTTCCTGTGTCCGCTTTTCTTCGACGGCTTTGCTCGCAGGGACAACGACCCGGAGAAGCGGAAGCGCAGTTCCGTGTTTGGCCGCGTGCCATATCTGAATGGCGGCATCTTCCAGAAGCACCTGATAGAGACCGCGCACGGAAAGACCATCGAGATTCCGGACAAGGCGTTTGCCGCCATCTTTGCTTTCTTCGACGGGTACCGCTGGCACCTCGACGAGCGCCCGCTCAAAGACGACAAGGAAATCAACCCAGATGTCCTCGGTTACATCTTTGAGAAGTACATCAACCAGAAACAGATGGGTGCGTACTACACCAAGGAAGATATCACCGAGTACATCGGCCGCAATGCGATTGTCCCTCGTCTGTTCGATAAAGCGAGACAGGACCCCAAGGTCACGGCCGAAATCTGGCAGCCCATATGGCGTCTACTGAGGGAGCACCCGGACCAGTACATCTTCGAACCGATGCGGCGGGGCGTGGTTGACGACGAGGGTAACATCATCCCGGAGGCGCGCCTGCCCGACTTCGTGCAGAAGGGAATGCGCGACCCCAAGGCACGGATGTTCGACAAGCGCTACAACCTCGGTGACGCCGAGTTACTGGGCGAGGATGGCAAGAAGCTGACCCTGCCTACCGAAACGTGGCGTGAGTACGTTGCGCGGCGGCAGCGGTGTCTTGACCTGCGCGAGAAGCTGGCCGGCGGCAAGGTCACCGACATCAACGACTTCGTAACCTACAACCTCCACATCCGCCAGTTCGCGCAGGATGTCATCGAGCGTTGCGACGACCCCGTATTGCTGCGGGCCTTCTGGCATGCCATCAACGACATTTCCATTCTCGACCCGACCTGCGGCTCCGGCGCGTTCCTCTTCGCCGCGCTCAACATCCTCTACCCGCTCTATCTGGCTTGCCTGACCCGGATGCAGGCGTTCGTCTCCGACCTTGAGCGGTCGGGCGAAAAGCACAGCCCGAAGAAGTACGAGGACTTCAGGCAGGTACTGGACCAGGTGCACAAACACCCGAACGAACGCTACTTCATCCTCAAGTCCATCATCGTCCGGAACCT
>CAZVCQ010000378.1:0-3625 GCA_964626085.1 uncultured bacterium | reverse complement strand
CTTAGGACAAATTCACCCCATCAAATCACCCACACAAATCCGCGAAGAGCCCTTTTCCTGTTCCGGTCTCGCCGCGGATCAGCACCGACATGGCTCCGGGTCCTTCCGCAATGCGGGGAATCTGACGAAGCACCTCGATTACCTCGCGGTTGCAGCCCACGACCCCGCCGATCCGTAGCCCAGGTATCAGCGGGGCGCGACTCACCCCAATTCGCTCCAGCTTCTTCAGCTCTGCCAGTGACGAGGCCAGCGTGCGAGACACCAGGACGAGAAGTCCCGGATCGACCCGCGCCGCGAGCGGCTTCATACGGCTGAGCCAAAGGAAGCCGAGAGGACGGCGGTCCTGCCTCATGGGGAGGAATAACGCAAGGTCGGTCTGCAGAGGTAACGAGCGAGGTTTGGGCAGCCTTGTCAGGTCCGGGTTGCCTCTGAGCGCAACCGCATGAGCGTTCACGAGAACCGCGCCATGCTCGAACCGAAGGTTGTCGCAGAGTAGCGCCAGCGCACGTTCGACGAATAACTCAGGAGAAAGGTCCATCGAGTGGAGGCTGAGCAGTCCCTGAGCAAGGGCGGCGGCGGGGTCGGTACGTACCTCCAATTGGTACAGCAGCCGACTCGCTTCCTCGGCCTCGGTCACCGCCGACAAGCGATGGAAAGCGCGGGCAGCGGTCTTCAGCAGCGGCAGCGCTTCTTCCGACCGGCCTGATTCAAGAAGCAGACCGCCGCGCTGCAAGCGGGCAAGAGCGAGTTCGTAGGTGTCGCCCAGGGGCTTAAGCGTATCCTCGGACCGGGTGAAGAGCTGCAGGGCTTGGTTCGACTCGCCGCGGGCTGCGGACAGGAGCGCCTGAACGCGCAGCGCCTCGCCCTGTTCTCTGGTCAGATTCAGGTCGGTCGCGTGATGCTCAGCCTGAGCCAGCAGATCACCGGCCGCATCGAGCCAGCCCCGAGCCAACGCGAGCTCGGCCCGGCGGCAGCAGATGTCGCGAGCCCGCGTCGGTCTTGGGCCGTCTCGCTCAGCCTTACCGCTTCGTTCAAGACCTCCTCTGCCTGGGCAAGGTCTCCGCCGCGGAAATGGGTCCAGCCCAGATTGGAGAGAGCCTCCCTGTACATCTGCCCGGAATGCTGCTTTCCTCGTTCTTCTTCGACCACGGCGCGAAACATGAGCGCAGCGTTTTCATAGTCCGATCGCTTGAGCGAGAGTTCGCCGAGCGCCATCCGTGCCGCAGCAAGCGGGTCAGAGAACTCATGCTCCTCGCAGAGCGCGATTGCTCTGTGAAAACTCTCGGTTGCCTCCGTCCAGCGGCCCATGGCGGCGAGAGTCCAGCCAATGTTGTATAAGCTGATTGCCCGACCGCGCGCGGCTCCGGCTTCTGTGTCTGCTTTGAGGCACAGCCGGTAGCAGGCAAGCGCCTCTGCGAACTCGCCCTGCAGACCGTAGACACCGGCGAGCTCATTCAGCGCGATCCGCTCTCCCTGCTCAAACCCGACTTGCCGGGATATTTCCAGGTACTCCCGGTAGCACTTGAGCGCAGCCTGTAGCTCGTCGCGTTCCCGGTGGATGATGCCGGCGAGATTGAGTCCGCTCGCCCGCATCCTACGGTCGGCGGCCGCATCCGCGATTTTGAACACTGTCTCGGCACAGCGCGCCGCACCGTCGAGGTCGCCGGAGCGACGCAGCAGTTCGCCCAGCATGTACGCGGCCCTCCCACCATCCTTGATTCTGCCGGCGGCGTCGGCTTCGGCCACAACCTGTTCCAGCAGCGGTCTGGCAGCAACCGGGTCGCTCAGCCAGAGCGCCTCGGCAAGTTGCAGTGTGGCCTCGACCCGCTCGGCCGGAGTCGAGGCCGCGGCCAACTGCGCACGCAGAGCCTGCAGCTTGTCAGAAGGGACACTCGCGTCACTCATGGTTGGACCTTGGTCAGCATAGTGCTGCCCGCGCACAAGTCAAGAAGCTGAGCCGGGGAGCAGGCGACGAACGATGGGTGAGGAACCACGCACGGGGAGTTTCGGGGACATGCATACGTCACCCCCGCGCGTCAGAAGGGCTGTCCGCGTCCTGATTCCGCCCGGTGTGGCGCTTTGCTCTTTGTCGCACCAGCGTAAGTCTCATTACTTTCGTGACATGCGGCAACGGACTCATGAACTGACGGCCTGCGCTGCAGTGCCGCCAATCGAGCGAATCCCGCTAGTGCCTGTAAGCTAAGAACATACGTCGCGATGGCATACCGTGTCCCCTGGCACGTGTCTTGCTCTTTGTCGGTTGATGAAGCCGACCACCGAGCTTCTCTTCGGCAAGAGCTACAACTGCCGCAAGCGTTTCTTGTCCTGTCCCCCGGATAATCGGCGCCCTGAGACCGCGGTCCGCTGTGTGGAGCTGAACCCGGTGCGATCCTGCCTCGTACGCGAGGCCGAGTCGTCTGAGTGGGGTGTAACGGCTAGCGCGGAGTACGTGGCCAATGGCGGTGGTGCCGGTTGGTGCAGTTCAAGCTCGGCAGTGAAAGGCCGACAGATTCACTGGCGTTGGGTATCCTGGACTGTGACGTTGCCTCCGCATAGTCCCGGGTGCGACAACGCCTGGGCGTTTGGGTCCGCAGTTGTCGGCCGGCGCAGGGGCCTTGGGCAAGGTCCCCTGGAAGAGCCGGATGGTCTGATCGAGGCAGTCCGTCGAGAGTCGGGTACCGAAGGGAAGCGCCATCGGTACTCGTTGACTGAAGCCGCGCTTCGGGCCCACCTCCTGTGGGCGGAATGTGGGCTCGCGCAGAAGACATCGCCCGGTTCGAGAGTGTTGGTAGCCGCCTGCTGGACAGGGACGGCTTCGGCCTAGCCCGGTCCAACAGTCAGAAAACGGTAAGGAGTGGCTGGCATGAAAAACAGCACGAGTTGGCTGCTGTTCGCAGCCGTGGGCGTGGTGCTGAGCTGCCTCTTGGTGGCGATCGGGTAGACGGATAGGCGGCGAGACCGGTATTGCCGCGACCGAATCGTATCCGTAACCGAGACGGCCTTGGGAACTAGCGGGATACCGATAGCAGACGCGTGATGCCCGGCCGCGTTCCGACGACCGGTGAGTGGAGTAAGCCGCGAGAGTCGTGACTGCGGACTCGCAGATCTGGGGAACCCGGGCGCAAGGGAGACTTGTGCTGCTCGCGATCCGAAAATCACCTCAACTTCGACGCACCTCCCATCCAGTTGACACCGCGCGACCAGGCCGCGAGTTCTCAGCCAGCCCATTTCAGATTCTAGGTTTCAGGCTGGAGATTGGCCGCGCTCACGGCGCGGCGACTAACCGCCTCAGGTCGAGGGCGGAACTTGCTCGGACGGGAATTCGTCGTCGGGCTGCGGTTTGGGAGCACGGCCGGCGAATGATGCGTACAGGAACAGGGCGACAATGACCGCGACTATCAACATCCACACCGTCTGGGACGTGTTCTTCGCAGGCATCTGGTAAATTCTAGGAGGAGCCGTCCAAGCTGTCAACCAGCAGCCGCCCCACGAATCCGATATTGAACCGCCAAGGACACCAAGGTTCGGAAGGTCCATCCCCAGATTCCGCAGATTCCACAGATGACGGAGTGTCACCCTTATATGTCATACTGGATCCATGCAGTACAATCGTAGGTCGCTGATG
>CAZVCQ010000377.1:0-3628 GCA_964626085.1 uncultured bacterium | reverse complement strand
GGGCCTTGGGACACGATCCGAATTGCCGGGCAATTCGGTCATGTCCCGCGGCAGGTGCAGCATGTGGCGTACCAGGATCGCGCCAATCGTGAACGGCGCGCCCGTCATCGGTCGCTCTTCCAGCCCAACGAAAGCCGAATCTTGGACCACTGAGACCGACCTGCCGTCCTCTGAAGGCAAGTAGAGTTTGTTGGCAGAAGGCAGGACGGCCGATTCCCAGAACTTGCCGGGCACCTGCATTCGCTTTATCACCCTATCGTCGCTGCAGCATATGACCGCCAGCGCACTGCCTCCCCAGTGCCCGGTCCCTACGAACATCTTGTCCGTTGTTGGGTTGTAGCACATCGTGTAACCAGGCTCCATTCCCACACCGATGGTCCGGATGACGCTGTCACGGTCGATGTCTGTCACCGAAACGGTAGTGTCATAGTTGGGATACTGGCCGAAATTCGCGCAGTACAGCTTGCGGCTGGCCGGGCTCAGAGCCAGCGCCCTTGGAGTCTGTCCGACAGGCAACGTCTTCACGACCGTGTCCCGACTGCAGTCTATCACGGAGATGCTCCAGCTGTTTCCATTCGAAACGTAGACTTTATTGCCGCCTGGTTCGTAGCACAGACTCGAAGGCGCGCCGATGTTACTTGTGATTACCTTGACCACCGAGTCGGTGTTGCAGTCCAACACCTGGATGCGGCTATCCGCATCTTCTGCAATGTACAGCTTGTTGCCAACCGGGTCGTAGCACGCGCTGCTGGTCTGGCCGAACAGCTCGCGGCACGAAATGAGCGTGTCCGCGTGCGCGTCCACGACCATCAGCCACCCCCAGTTGGTGACGACGTACACCTTTCCGGCATTCCATG
The DNA here is from genome assembly GCA_964626085.1 of uncultured bacterium. Lineage (GTDB taxonomy): Bacteria > Hydrothermota > Tepidihabitantia > Tepidihabitantales > Tepidihabitantaceae > UBA2258. The sequence continues at coordinate 2,771 of CAZVCQ010000377.1, read as the reverse complement.
CGTATATGGGTTCCCAACACGTGCCTTGGCCGCCCGGAAGTACCTTGAGCAGTTGGCCGGTGCTGCCCTGAACGATATCGACGTATCCGGGTTGCTGAGTGCCGCAGTACACCTTGTCCAGTGACGCGACGCAGCCCAGGCTCGCGAACGTGCCCGGAACGGGGGTGTGCCGGAGGATGGAATCTCCGGTGCAGTCGAGCGTCGTCACCAGCGCATCGCCCCCGCCCACCGACAGGGCAAAGGCCAGCCCCCGCGAGGTGTCGACGCAGACATCGTACGGCGTGAATCGGCCCACCGGGATGAACGCGACTTCGGCAAGAGTGCCGGCGTCCCGGACCGTGACCGTATTGTCACGCGAATTGGCGACGTAGAGTCGTCCGCCCAGGTCCGGCATGGTCATGCAGTATGGGTCAGCTCCCATCCGGGCAGCCGCGACGACAAGGCGTGAGACAGGGTCAATGGCGTAGACCAGCCCGCTGTCAGGACACGTGCAGTAGAGCAGCGTGGCGCGCTCGTTGACATAGAGCGCCGTCGGCCCGCCACTCAGCGACAGCGTATCTACGACGACCAGCGTGGCAGGGTCGATGACGCTCACGTCTTCGCTCCAGTGATTTGCGCACCATATCCTTCCCATCGTCGGTTCGCGCACCAGGCACAACGGATAGCCGCCTACCGAGACATAGCCGATGAGCGTGTCCGCCGCGCAGTCGACGACCGTTATGTCGTTCCAGGGGTCTCGGTTCGAGCAGAACAGCCGCTTGGACGGCGCATCGTACACCATGTTCTCCGTGGAGTGGCCAATCCCCGCGTGAACGTCGATGACCGCGACCAAGGTGTCGGTGCTGCAGTCAATCGCGCACACCCGGCTGAGACTTTCGGTTGCGTAGACTGTGGCGTACAGCCGGTCGAGGTCGTCGCAGTAGTACAGACCACACGGATAGCCCGGGAGCAAAACGGTTCGAATCAGGCTGCCGTTGCGCGAATCAAGAACCCCGACCGCTGAATCGAACCCGTTGGCGTAGACCTTGCCCTGCCGCCATCCGTACTGAATGCTCGACGGCTCGCCGGGGGTGACAGCTGAATCTTCAATCACGTCCGTGCTGCAGTTCACGACACAGATGCGACGGCTGAGCTCCCTCGCGCAGAACATCCGGTCCTCGCGCCAGTTCAGACAGGCATCACCCACATCATCACACGACTTCACTTGGCCGACTTTGCTGTTCGTTATGACGTCTATCACTAATGCGTTGCCACGGTCTACACCCAGCACATATAGCTTGCCGAGCCTCGCATTGTACACTAGATGCTGCGGGCCATTCAGGTCCGACAGCGTGTCAGGAATCGGAATGACCTTTGACAGCCTCTGTCCAACACAGAAGGCGCATAGCAGGCAGCAGACCACATACACAGCCAGCTTCGAACGCATGTTGCCTCCTCGGAGTGTCACGGTATCCATCGAGAGGCCGCGGCGTCGACCGTTCGCCTCGGCAGTTCGGGGACGCAGCCGGGGTATGGGACGCCAAACCCCAGGCGCGTCAGGCGCGGCCGGGCGTCAATCCTCGTCGCCAGTTAACATAGCTCTGGCCGGGCAGAAGTCAAGAGGTAGAGCAGATGTGGATGAGAAGCAAGGCCCGCGCATTCCTCGTCACCGGCGGCGGGCGACGAAGAGCAGGGTTGCGGCCGAGTCGCGCGCGTGGTGCGCCATCGAGGCTACTGCGTCGCAGATCAGGCCGCAAGCTTCAAGCCCAAGCAGGAAGGCCGATGGGAAGTGACCGCAAAGAACGCCAGGCTCGGACCTCTGATGGCGGTCAGCGGGAGAAAGGAGGGGGGCAGCGAAGGCTGCGGTTGGCAGCGACGGAGGGGACGCGGTACGGTCAGGCCGCCACGAACTGGCGGACTTCCACCTGCGTGCCGTTGTGAGCCGTCTGCTCCGCGTCTCTCAGAAGCCGGTCTGCGACCGCGGAGTCAACGTAGTCCTCGCCGCAGTTGGGGCAGACCTGTGCGGGAACTCCCCTGAACACAATGGTCAGACCATCGCGCTCAAGCGTCACCGTGGCAGTTCCGGGCCGAGTCTCAGCCTGTTTGCAGACAACGCACTTCATAGCACTTTCCTCTTGAAGCTGGGATCCCATTGTACCGGATCCGGCTCATATGCAGTCACGACTATCAGTATACAGTCTTCACTGTCTTCGGCAACAACCACGTGGAGCGGCCTGTTCCTGATCCAGCCGAGCAGAAGCTTGCTCGGGTACGGCTTGTCATCAGGATAGGCCTGAATCACTTCGCCTTCGGCAACAACGGCGCGCACGTCCGCTACGCTTATCCGACGTTCGAACATGCGCGTTAGCGCGTGGACACGGAAGATGACACGCTCGGCATTCATCGGCAGGTCAGCATATCCGGCGCACGGACGATGTCAATCGGCGTCCAGCACTGGATGAGGCGAGAGTCGAGAGACTTCAGCGGCGGCGGGCGATGATGAGGAGGGTGGCGGCGGAGTCACGGGCGCGGAGCGCCATCAGCGCCAGTTCCCAAAGGACACTCAGGAGGTAGAGCGGGACGAAGAAGCCGAAGTAGTGGGATTGGTAGTAGCTGACGACTTCCTGATCGACCGTGAAGCCATGCTCCTCGAGCAGTCGTCGGAATGCCGAGGAGTAGCAGCGGTCGTACCAGGTGTGGAAGCGGTGAGTGCCGGCTGTCTCCGGGTGGAGGCCATGGACGAGCCGCTGTTTGAGCCGGTCGGGTAGGAGGCGGCTTGCGACCGCGAACGG
>CAZVCQ010000376.1:0-3638 GCA_964626085.1 uncultured bacterium | reverse complement strand
GAGAGGCAGCCTCTCTTCTTCAAGCCAAATCACATTCCTATGTCGGGACTAGGGAACTTGAGCAAAGGAGGAAGACCATGCTCAAGCACACGACAGTCTGTGTAGTGCTCCTGGCGGCGTCAGCCATGGCTTGGCTACGGCTGAAGGACGTACCGCACGAAGCCGACGTCGACTCGGGAGCCCACCTTGTCTGGGGGGACGGGCTCGTCTGGGGCGTGTTCCCTACGGATGACGGCCCGACCTACCTGTTCACCTATGACCCTGACCAGGACCCTGATCCTGATAGCGCCCAATGGGACACCTTGCAAGTAATGTCGGGCGCGCAGCTTTGGCCCTGCAATATTACGTTCCAGCGGGACCAAGATCCAACGCTCTGGGGGATTGGGTACACCGGAACCACGGGCCTTTCCTACCTGAAGCACTACGTCGAGAGCGGCGACTACTGGGTGGAAGATACCATTGACGAGTTCGAGCTAGGCGAGGGCGCATGCATTGCCTACGCGCCGAACCCAGACTTCGACCTTCTGGTCTTCCCGATTCCCGGCTATCTCTACTGCTTGCCCGGTGGTGACTCGACCTGGTTCTGGCGATACAACATCGCTGCCACAGACTTGCCGGATCCCGGGCTCTACGGTTACCTCTATCCCGACACCGGGGCCACCATTGCGGACCAAACGCCGACGTTCAGGTGGAACCCCGGGTATCAGCAGTACCGGATACAGGCCTCGACCGACCTTGCGTTCAGCGCTGGCCCGGAAATAGACACGGTCGTCTTCGCCAATGAATTCGAGTCGACCATCGAGCTCTCCAACGGAGTTCACTACTGGCGCGTGGCACACTGGAGCGGTGGTTGGGTGTGGGGTTGCGCAACCTACTGGTTCACGCTTGATGGTGGCTGGACCAACCTCAATCGCTCGATCGACAGCCTCATCGGCATTGGTGCGGAGATTGCCTATGACGCCGGGAGTTTTCCCTTCAACAATCCGGGCATAATCGCGATCTACGGACGTCACTACAGGCGCTTCTCCAGGTACGTATTCGAAACCGAGCAATGGGAGTGCAAGCAGTGGGATGACACGCCGCTCCCGGTCTATTGCGGGTCGTCGCTCACGACGAGCGCCTTGGTCGAGGGGGCCTTTCCCTATCATATTGATGCTGCGTTCCGCGACCAACAGGAGGGTGACTACCCGTACATCTTCTGCGCCGATTCCCCTCCGGGGTATCAATGGCAGCAGTTCATCCTCGAAGAGGACACCGGGGACTACTACACCGGCTTCCCCGATGACCTTGAGAGAGGTTCCTCGATGATCATAGGCGCGGACTCGTTTTCGTACCTCGTTACCGGTCATGGCAACCGTTTCTACAGGGTCGAACCGGCGGGCTTTGCGGGGCGCAGCGGCAAACCAGGCGGCGGAAAATCCCGTGTCACGACGAGCGAGAGCGCGAAGGCGCAAGTCATCGCCATGAACGATGGCATAGAGGTCGAGTACGAATTGCCTGCTGCTGCGCGCGTGCGTGCGGTCCTGCACGATGCGGTCGGTCGGCGGATCGGCATGCTGGATGCCGGCGAGCAAAATGCCGGTACGCACCGGCTGGTCTGGAGCGGTAGCCAGGAAGGCCGCAAGCTGAGTGCCGGGGCTTACTTCATGTTGCTTGACATGGGCAAGGAGCAAGCAAGGCTGAAAGCAGTAGTCAGATAGGCTCGATACGCGGAGGGGCGGGTTCTCCGCCCCTCCGAGATTGGAGTAACAATGAAGAGAAGCCAGCTCCCGCCCGCCTCGACGTCAGTAACGCCTGGAACGGTTGACACGCCCGCCGCGGGCCATAGACTTGCCGTGAGTACAGCTCACGGTTGTTTAGACAGGAGGTCGAAATGAAGTCCACTCTGCTGACGACCCTGTTCTCTGCCGTCGTCGCCCTCGCCTCGTTCGGGCCGAACATCCGCATCGACCACCAGAATAACCCCGAGGGCGCTCTATTGTGGCCAGCTATCGCAGTTGGACCGAGCACAGGTTCCGTTCAACCTGTGTATGTGGTGTTTCAGTACGATTCGACGTGGATCGGGTCGCGCGCTGACGTCATGTTCCAGAAATCCACCGATGCCGGCAGAACATGGCTTCCCACGGACGTGATCGCTCGACGCGGGGACCCTGGCGCCGGAGAGCCTGACATAACGACCGACCCGGACGGCAACATCTATGTGGTCTACTATGAACACAGAGACACGAGCAACCACCTCTACTGCGTGCTGTCAACTGACGGCGGGGCCATGTGGTCCCAACCAACCAAGGTCGATGACCGCGTGCGCGGAGGTATGGGCCTTATCCGGATCGCGGCCGACTCGGCCGGCTACCTTCTGTGCGCTTGGAACGACTCCCGCACGGGAAGCTCGCACATCTGGTCATCAGTATCAACCGACCGGGGAGCGACATGGAGCCAGAACGTCCGGGTGGACGAAGACACGACGAACATGGACTGCGCCCATGCGGATGTCTTCGTACAGCCCGGCACAAATCACTACCTGGTGGCTGCGAGCGTCCCATACTACGATGGCCACTCGGGGGGATACAACTGTTACCTGTACCGTTCTACCGACATGGGCCAGACCTTCCAGCCGGGAGTCCGGCTGGACACCAGCGGTGCAGCCGGCCCGCACGTCGTCGCCGATGCTCAGCATGTCGTTTGTGACTACATTGATGGGTCCAACGTCGAAGCGCGCACGCTCTATACGCAACCTGATACGTGGGGTACTCCGCATTCTGTCGGATCGTCGTGGCAGGCCGGTGGGCTGGCGATTTCCGCCGATGGCCTTGTGCACGCGGTACTACAGGCCCGCCCACCCGGTGGAGGACCTTACTACGCCTACTACGCTTTCTCATCCGACCACGGCTTCTCCTGGTCTGACCTGGAACCCGCGAACAATGACACCAATGCAGAAGCGTACGACCCGGCTATTGCTGCCGACTCGGCCGGACATGTATACATCGTGTGGCGGGATCTCCGTACCGGCGTGCTCTGGTTTGCGACCAACAACCCGGCAGCCATCGCCGAGGAGCCGATGCGGCAGCCCATCAGCGCGCAGCCGTCTGCGAACGTTGTTCGTGGTGTTCTGTTTCTGGCGGCATGCCCAAGCGCAAGCACAAGCTCACTCCTCGACATCAGCGGACGAGAGGTCATGGACCTGAAACCGGGTGCGAACGACGTGAGCCGCCTCAGCCCGGGAGTGTACTTCATCAAAGGGCAGGGTTCGAGGAGTCAAAGGTCGGAGGGTTCAAGGGTAACGAAGGTCGTGGTGACGAGGTGAGCGGCAAGTAGACAGAAGGCAGTAGACAGCATACAGCGAGGGGCGGGCGCAAGCCCGCCCCTTACGTGCTGGTGCACAACAGGGCGGATTCGTGCTTTCATGATGGATATCTGCGGTCGGCTACTGACGGCCGGGAGCGGGGTTCTTGGTGGACGCTGTATCGGGATGAGTCGGTCAGACTAATACTATAGTATAAGTCCGCTGCCGACTGGAACCGGCCCTAAGTCCTTTAGTCTCAATTCACTATTCACGCTTGTCCTCCTGGCTCCTCCCCTGCCTCCCAGGGCGCGAACGGGACATGGGTTACACTTTATTATCAGGACATGGGTTACAG
>CAZVCQ010000375.1:0-3639 GCA_964626085.1 uncultured bacterium | reverse complement strand
GACTGTCAGCCGCCGGCCGGCCACGTTGCTTCGGCGGAAGGCGTTCAACGTTCATCGTTGGCCGGAGTCACCCGTCGGGTTCCGTGCCAGCGACAGCGGCATCGTCCGGTCCCTCGCTTTCGTCGTCCAGCAGACCAGACTCCGCAAGGCGTTCACTGACGTAGTCACTGTAACCCCAGCCGATGTCACCTGCACTTTCTTCTAGGCGGCGTACCCGTTCATGAAGCCGGTCGAGAAGCTGGCGGTTGCGCTCATCGCAGAGTATCTCGAGGAGTTCATCCAGCATTGATTCGAGGCTTGTGTAGAAGGACTCATAGTCTACGCCGTAGGTCGCCCCGCAATCGGTGCCGCTCTCGACAAAGACGAGCATCAACTCGGCAGTGCCGGCCAAGTCCGACGTCGCCTTCCGGTAGGCACTGATGGCCTTGCGGGCGTCGCCGAGGCGAATCTGCCGGGGAGGGTCTGGAAAGACCGCTTCCCTGATCTGCTTACGATACTTCTCGAGCAGAGCCGACCAATCCGTGTCAGGAAACAGACGCGAGGCGAGAAACGTCCGGTTGTCCTTGGAGAAGTCAAAGAGCGCCTTCACTATTCCGATCACGTAGGCCGTGTCGGTTTGTGCGAGCTTCCTGCGAATGTCGGTCCAGGTCGGAGTAGTTCTCTTTCCGGTCGGTTCCTGTGGGTTCATTGCTTCCTCACTAGTCATTGGCCTTCAGCCGTTGGCGGCACCTTCAGCCATCCGAATCCGATTCTCATCCGGGCCGTAAGCTGTAGGCCGCAAGCCGTCAGCCGTCATCATCGTCTCGACCAGGCTCACCATCCGAGGCCGAGCCCTTCCGCCAATCTGCAATCTCCAATCTGCAATCTGAAATGCCGCGTTGCCGCGCCTTGTGACATCGCTCGGAAATAGGGTGACTGTCCCTGATTCTCCCTGATTCTCCCCTGATTCTCCTGATTCTCTGTAGTCGCCGGAGAGGAAGACCTTGCGACTAAGGTCGAAGCGGTCAACGATGCGCAGAAGGGCGTCGGGCGCGGGCTTTCCCATGCGGCAAGAGAATAGGCGCAGTGCTGCTCTAGTCAAGCAGGCGCGCGGCCGGGCGGCGGTCAGGAGGCGAAGTTGATGCGGCCGTGACTCTGGCCGTGGACGTTAGGAACCCAACCATGAGTGCGGATGCGGGCGAGGATTGCCAGAGTTTCAGGAGTCAGGGGCAGTGAACATGTGTGTGGAAAGTCCGAAGCTCGAAGGACGCGCTGTCCGACAGGGGCCGCTGAGGCCAATGACGAATGGCGGAGGCGAGGAAGAACCTGGCAAGTAGCGCGAGGCGCACATGAGGCATAACTCCAGTATTATGCGCCGGTTGAAGCCATGTGCAAGACCTGAAAACCGCATATAGGGGTCGCCTGGGGAGCTACATCTTGAGGAGCAACTGAATACTCATCCAAAGGAACAACGAACGATACTTTGAAACCTACAACGAACGGAACGATGAAGGGTCCGACTCGGGAAACGACTTGCGGAACAAGTCCGCAAACAATGCGCGGTCCAATGACAGGAACAATCAGGGATTCAGGTTGAGGTCAAGGTTGAGGTACAGTTCAGAATCCAGTTGAAGCTACAATGCAGTATACGATTCACGGTACGATGATGGCTACGATGAAAGCTACGATGCGAGCTACAGTGAACGTCCCGACGCGGGACCTGAGAACGGTTGGCTTCAGGCGTCGAAGCGGCGGGCGAGGCGATGGCTGAGCGGTGCGAGGCCGAGCGAGGCGAAGAACGCGGCGGCAGGCTGGGGCCGTAGAGGACAATTCCGAATGACGAATCTCGAATGACGATTGAAACCCGAATACCGAATGAGTCCGGTCTGTCGGCATTGGAGCATTCGAGCTTGAATCGGAATTCTGATTTCGAGCTTCGAGTTTCTCCGAGGTGCTTCTGCGGGTGGTCGCCCATCCGGAGCAGGCCGCAGTTCGTCACACCGACCACGCGGCCATCGAGTTCGGCCACGGCGAGGAACGTGTCCGCATCGCGCATCAGTTTCTCGGTCCGGTCGCGCAGGCGGGTCGGGCCGGATGGTTTGCGGAACCGGTCGGGCAGGGCTTCGCGCTGCGGCGCATCCATCAGTTCGGCCATTTCGCAGATGGCTTCGTAGTCGCCGGGAGCGGCCCGGCGGATGGCGACGGGTTCGCTCATCGGATACGCGACCAGCGCTTGAAGACGTCGAGGATGGTCGCCGCGACCTTGGCGCAGGCCGCGGTCATGAGCTGCCCGGCTTTGGCCGGGTCGAAGTCGGGATAGCCTTCGTCCGGCTTGTAGAGGATGATGGAACCGGGGAAAGGCACGGCGGCGAGGCCGGGCTGGGCGGTGAAGGCGAGGTCCTTCGTGTAGTCCGGCTTCCGCACATCTCCGGGATGGTCGACCTGGACCATCGCTGTTTCGTCGGTGCCGGCATGGCCGCCTACGTGGCCGTAGACCTGTTTGATTTCTTCGGCGCAGAGCGTCCACTAGTCGATGACCATGCTGTAGACGTGTTTGTCGCGGTACAGGCGGGTGGAGACGTTCTTCAGGGTTTCGGTGTTGCCGCCGTGGCCGTTGAGGAGCACGACTCGCCGGAACCCGGCATCGGCCAGGCTGGCCGCGACCTCGGCGACGTAGCGTTCGAAGGTCTCGGGCAGTACGGTGACCGAGCCGGGATAGGGCAGGAGCGATTTGGTGATGCCGTAGTTCACGGTCGGGGCGATGAGCGCGTTCACCTTGCCGGCGATGCGCTCGGCGATGGAGGACGGTATCTGGTTGTCGGTGCCGAGCCCGGTCACGCCGTGGGCCTCGATAGTGCCGACCGGCAGGAGCACGGCGTCGGTCTGCTTCGGAACAAGGCGCTTGAACTCCATCCAGTTCAGTTCTTCGAGCTTGCGGGTACGTAGTGTCGTCTTCATCGGTTGGTGAGAATAGGGCCGTGTACCCCGAACGTCAAGTAGCGACCATGCACTCGGCGCTAGTGTCCTGTAACTAACGGTTCTTTACGCCATGCAACACCACATGAGTTTGTCTCTCTGAGCCGTAAGGCGAAGAGTCGTCGGAGCCGACGATTCTTCACTTCGTTCAGAATGACATGCTCGACCCGCACAGGCCCGTCCTGCTGTGTTGTCAGGGTATTTCGCTTACACCACACTAGTTACCAGTGTCCAGTTCCCAGTTGCCACTGGACACAAAGAGGTCTCGGACTCGGGGCATCTGCGGTATCTGCGTAGTCTGCGGATGCTCCTCCCTCGACCCTGGCGGTCCTAGCAACCTTGGCAGCTCGCATGCCGGGTCGGACGTAATCCTTGCAAATCGGGAATTGCGTGCCATAATTGCAGGGATGATACAGCGTGCCCTGCTCCGAACGCTTGTCCGCTCGCTGTCGGAGGTGCCGGCAGTCTGTCTGCTCGGACCGCGCCAGGTGGGCAAGACGACCCTGGCACTCGCGGTCCGTGACAAGCGTGACGCGGTCTACCTGGACCTGGAGTCCGAACAGGACCGCGCCAAGCTGGCCGAGGCGGAGCTCTATCTGGAGCAGCATCTTGGCCGACTGGTGGTTCTTGACGAGGTGCACCGCACGCCGGGCCTGTTTCCGGTACTGCGCGGGTTGATTGACC
>CAZVCQ010000374.1:0-3642 GCA_964626085.1 uncultured bacterium | reverse complement strand
GCTCTTGGGTAAGCTATCTGACCAGCTATTGGCCAAGCTACTCGTCCAGCTACTGGACAAGCTACTTGACCGGCCATTGGTCAGGCTACTCGACCCGCTATTGGTCAGGCTACTGGACCAGCCATTGGTCAAGCTACTCGACCAGCTATTGGTCAGGCTGATCGTCCAGCTATTGGTCAGGCTATTCGACCTGCCATTGGTCCGGCCGCTGGACCAGCCATTGGACAAGACCTCTGTTCGGTGCGGACTGGCGTCCATACTGGAACCTGCGAACTGGACACTGGAAGCTCGCGCCTCCTGCGCGTGGTCCCATTGAAATCCCCGCCCCGCTCTGTCTTGGGGAACGGCTGTCCGATTGACTGTGATGGCGATTGACATCCCGTTCCAGCGCACTAGACTGCTTCTGATGCCACGGACAAGGTAGCTTCAGACCGACGCACGGCACTGGCGTCGCTGCGCACTGACCTGCAGTACCTCGCACCGGCAGTACATCCAACCAAGGAGGATTGAATGTTGTGCAAGAATGTGCTGAAGACGGCCGGGCGGTCGGCCGCATTGTCCCTGCTGCTCCTGTTCGCAGCTGCCCAGGCCCAGATAACCATCACCAACGCCGACATCCCTACGCATTTGAACGACACCTTCCTGTACAAGCGCAACAGCGGGGTCGCGACTGTCAACGTCGGCGCTTCGGGCGGGCCCAATGTCTGGACCTTCGATACCTCGACATTCGTCGGCATGCAGCAGTACCAGGCGGTTGTGGACAAGAACGCGACCCCCTTTGGCGCCCTGTTCCCGACCGCCAACGTTGCCTACGCGACTGAGGGCGAGTCGACTCTGATTAACGCCTACACGTACTTCCAACTGAGCGCTTCCGAGCTTGACTGCGAGGGCATGGGCCTCGAGTTTACGGACACGGTGATAGACAGGGTCTACGATCCCCACGAAGTGGCTGCCCCGCTGCCAATGACCTACGGCCGGACCTGGAACTGCAGCTACGGGTGGAGCGATACCACCATGTTACCCCTTACCATCACCACCGACGTCGTGGCGTGGCACCGGGTCGACGCCTGGGGTACGGTAACGACTCCGGTCGGGACCGATTCCTGCCTGCGTGAGAACCTCGTCGATACAGTCATCGTAACTACGTGGATCAGCGGCGTACCGGTGAGCACCGACTCGATGTGGCACCGGTACTACGTGTGGCACGTTCCCCGGCACGGTATCGCTGTTTCGGCCCGGAGCCCGGACCGGGACACGAGCCTCAGATTCACAAGTTCCGACTGCTACCGCGTCATGGTCCAGGTCCGAGCCGGGATCGAAGAGCAGAGCCCGGCCGCCGTCGGCAATTCGAGACCGGCGGCGACGCTGGTGCGCGGCACCATCCGGCTCCCGCAGTCGGTATCCCGGGAACCACAATCGGAACTGGTGCTGCTTGACCTTTGCGGTCGCACCGTGCTTTGCGTCCCGCGGGCGTCTTCCGGCTCTCGCCGTTCGGTTGACGTCTCCAGGCTTGCCCCGGGCGTCTACTACCTCCACCAGGCCCTACCGGGCCGGCGGGCCGTCGTGCAGAAATACGTCCTGGTCGAATAGCTGCGGCGACTACGTCGCAGCCCAAGCCCACGCTGCCGCAGGCGGCGAGTGAGCAGTCAGGAAGTGAGCAGTGAGGAATCAGCGAGTTGCATCCGGCCGCCGACGGCTGACGGCCAGCGCGCCTTCGGCGCGAGTAGCTAGTTCCTAGTCCATAGTTCCTGGTTCCTGGTTTCCAGTCGCATTGGCGGCCCCGGTACTTCTGACCTCGAGCTTCTCGCTTCTGGCTTCTACCTTCGTTCTCATCTCACCAGGTCCCTCGGTCCCTCTCCCCCATCGTTTGCCGACTGGCTGGCCCCTCGGCCGTTTGACATCCGTCCCGGCGAGCCTTGGAATCCTGCCCGTGACCGAACTGCCTGAATCCCATCCGGTCGTGGCCGTGAATCCCGGGACGACAACACTTGATAGACCTGTCCGAGGCAAAGGCCGGGTTGCACGTGGGCTGGTAGCGGTGCTACGTTTCCTCGGCCTATGGACAGGCATCAGCGGAATCTACGCCAGGGCTGGCGCAACCTGTCCGTTCTGCGGCCAACCCGGCTGCCCGGTCGGACTCGGCGCTGCCGCCAGTGTCGGACTGCTCGGCTCTTTCTTTGTCCTGAAGGGTCGGAAGTTGGCCGCTCGCGCCTGGGACACCGTGCGGAGACTCGGACGCCACCCCGCCTGACTGATACCTGGCCTCCGGGACCGCAACAGGCAATTCCCGACACAACGTCATTCCAGATTGCAGACCGCGGGGCAGGAATAACGGAACGCCCGGCGTCGGTTTGCAGTTGGCAGTTGCCGGCCTAGAGCTCTGGGCAGTTGACTGCAGGGCCACGGTTTGCCGGTGATTCGGCGGGTTCACTCTCAATGGACGCGGAAAGATGTCGCCCACTTCCAGGCTGGTTCAAATGCCCGCAGGAGCGCGTTCTTTCTGTGTCGCACCACTGTAAGTCTCTTAGTTTCTGAGACATGCGACAATTGACGCACATACTTACGGCTCGCGCTGGGGTGCGTCGATTGCGCGACACTTGCCGTTAGTGACGATAAATAAGGAACATACGCCGCCACGGCAGGCTTCGTGCCGTGGCACGCATCATGCGTCCTATCGATTCGGGTTGGTTATCGACTGGCACCGGGACCTTGAGCAATGTTCCTGGAAGAGCCGGAGGGTCTGATGGGGTTACTACGTCGAGAGTCGGGTGCCAATGGGAAGCGCCACCGGTACTCGTTGACTGGAACCGCGCTTCGGGCTCATTTCCCGTGGGCGGCAAGTGGGCTCCGGCAAGGGATATCGCCCGGTTCGAGAGTGTTGGCAGCTGCCTGCCGGACAGAGACAGCCTCCGTCAAGTCCTGTGCGACAAGCAGGCAGCGGTGAGGAGTGAGTGGCATGAAAAGCAGCAATGTTTGGTTGCTGTTCGCAGCAGTGGGCGTGTTGCTGAGCTGCCTGATGGTGGCGATCGGGTGAACGGGCAGGCGGCAAGACAGGTACTGCCGCTACCGAACACCCGGATTGTCCCGGCAGGTAGCGAGATATCGGCGGCCGACGCGTGATGCCCGGCCCTGGCGAGTCAGAAGCTTTGAGAGCACGGTAGTTCGGTATCAAATAAACGGCTCGGTCAATGACATTGCCGCGATACTGGGCTGTCCGTGACTCTCTTTTTGTCTACGTGATGTCCGGGGACGCGACCGAGAAATCCCTGGCGCGGGTGTCTCCCCTGCCATCAGCCGCAAGCCGACCGACCTGCGACCAGTCAACCGAGAACTCGGCCGCACCGCGCCCGGTTTGACTCCGAGCCTCATCCCGGCTAGTATCACGCTCTGCTAGGAGAATAATGAAGAACCGTACATCCCAGTTCAGCAAGATCGCGTTCATCGGCAACTATGTGCCGAGGCGCTGCGGCATCGCCACGTTCACCGCCGACATCTGCGAGTCGGTCGCCACCGAGGTGCCGGACGTTGAGTGTCTGGCCACGGCGATGAACGACACGGCCGAAGGCTATGACTATCCGGACCGCGTGCGCTTCGAAGTCGCCCAGAACGACCTCGACGAGTACCGGCAGCTCGCCGACTTCC
>CAZVCQ010000373.1:0-3646 GCA_964626085.1 uncultured bacterium | reverse complement strand
GGTCCCCCCGGGCAAAAAAACCTGCCGCCCGGGGGGGAAAACTTACCCCCGTTCCCTTGAAAGAATGTTCCCCCCCCCCCCCCCCGGGGGGGGGGGGGGGGGGGCTGCCCCCAGACTACCCGGAGGGTGGTCTTCCGCTGGCCGGTTGAGGATACGGTGTTGCTTTCCATTGCCGGATTCTCCAGAGCTTGAATGAAAGGGCCGATGCCGGGTTCGGTCTCAGGTTAAGGTTGAGGTTGAGCCAGAGGACAGGTTCGAGGGCTAGTGACGGATAGGAATGAGAATCCAGGTCGAGGTTAAGGTTGAGATTCTGTTGCCGACGTGCTTTGCGGTCCGGTTCGTTACCCGGTCCAGCATTCGGTCAGGGATACGGTCAGAGCTACGATGCGAGGTACGGTGACCGGTCTGATACAAGACCTGAGCGCCGACGCAAGGTCCAACTGCTGCCTCCAGCGGGTCGACTTGCCACGCAGGGACTACGCCTAAGATGGCCAAGTGCGGCGTGAGCATCATCATCTGCGAATCGCTCCTCGCATGGTTCACGCGTTCGCTGGCCGCAGGTGGCTACGACGCTGCCCAGAAGCTGGTAGTGCAGAAGTAGAAGAAGAGGCAGGCAATAGGCAGAAGACAGGAGTGCAGAATCGAGCGGGGCGGGCGAAGACCCGCCCCGGCCAGCGTCCTGCCTCCGGATTGACAGGCTGAGTGAGCGGCGTAGGATTGGACGGGGCGACAATCCAGTACCGGAGCATTCTCTCGTTCCAGTTCACATGTCGGTCGTGACTGAATGCCGGTCTTGCCCCTTCGGAGAATGTAAGTCGGGCCGCTGAAGGAGGTCGCAGATGACAGGTGAGATACTGGTACGACTGGAGTCGGTCACCAAGGAGTACCGGATGGGCGAGGTGACCGTGCGCGCGTTGCGCGGCCTCGACTTGGAGGTCGCCCGCGGTGAGTTCGTTGTCCTGCTCGGGCCTTCGGGCTGCGGCAAGACCACGACGCTCAACCTCGTCGGCGGTCTCGACCGCCCGACCGCCGGACGTATAGTCGTGGCCGGGGATGACGTCGCCGCGATGAACGATGCCCGGTTGACCGTGTTCCGACGCGACACGGCCGGGTTCGTGTTCCAGTTCTTCAACCTGATTCCCACTTTGACCGCAGCCGAGAACGTCGAGTTCGCCCTGGCGTTGACCCGGGGTATGCGTGCGGCCGAACGTCGCGCCGGCGAGTTGCTGGACTTGGTAGGGCTCGCGGACCGCGCCGGACATTTCCCGTCCCAGCTCTCGGGCGGCGAGCAGCAGCGCGTTGCCATCGCCCGGGCCCTGGCCAACCAGCCACCGCTGCTCTTGTGTGATGAGCCGACCGGTAACCTCGACGTCGAGACGGGGCGGAACGTGCTCGAGGTCATCCGCGACCTGAACCGGCGGCAGGCCACGACCATCCTGCTGGTGACCCACAATTCGGCGATTGCGCCTGCCGCCGACCGCGTGGTCCGGCTGCACAACGGGGCGGTGGAGCGCGACGAACGCAACCCGCAGCCACGGCCGGTCGCCGAGCTGTCGTGGTAGGGCGATGAGCAACCGCATACTGCTGCGCAAGACGGTGCGCGACCTCCGGGCCGCCCTCGGCCAGACTATCGCCCTCGCGGTCATCGTCGCCCTGGCGGTCGCGAGCCTGGTCGCGATGGCCGGCGCCTACCGTGACCTCGGCCACTCCTACCGCCGGACCTATGACCGGCTTCGCCTCGCCGACGTCGAGTTCGCGCTCGACAACGTTCCTGACAGCGCGCTTCAGTCCGTCGCAGCGACCCCGGGCGTTGCTGCGCTGACGGGGCGTCTGATCGTTGACGCCGGGCTCGACCTGTCGAGCCGGGCCGGAGCTGAAGACGAGGTCATCCGCTCGCGGCTCATCGGCCTGCCCAAAGGGCGCCACCCGGATGTCAACGACGTGCTGGTGCTCTCCGGCCGCTACTTCGAGGCGGGCGACTCGGCCGCGGTGCTACTTGAGTCCCATTTCGCCCGCGCCTGGCACCTGGGACCGGGCGACAGCGTAACCTCGGTTCTGAATGGACGGCGAGTCCCGCTGAAGGTAGTCGGCGTCGTCGCCAGCCCGGAATACCTGATCGTCAGCCCGAGCCGGCAGGAGATAGTGCCCACGGCCCGGACGTTCGCGGTGCTGTTTGTCACAGACGACGAACTGAGCCGGCTTACCGGCCGGACCGGATCGGTCAATGACGTCAGCGTCATACTCGCGCTCGGCGCGAATCGCGATACCACGGTCCGCGTGCTGCAGGAACGTCTCTCCCGCTGGAATGTCATCCGGACGACGTTGCAGGCGGACCAGCCTTCGGTGGCCGCGCTGCGCCTCGACCTCGACGGCTACAAGGAACTGGCCGACCTGATGCCGGGGCTCATCCTCGTGGTCGCCGCCTTCGCACTATACGTGATGCTCGGCCGGCTTGTGCGCGGACAGCGGCCGCAAATCGGGCTGATGAAGGCGCTCGGCTACCGGAACCGGACCATCGTCACCCACTACCTGCTGATGGCGCTCGCGATTGCCGTGCTTGGTTCGATTGTCGGCGCGGCCGGCGGCATTCCACTCAGCCGAGCGATCACGACCGCCTACGCGGGCGAACTCGGGATTCCCCTGGTCGCCACGAAGCTGCACCTCGACCTGGTTGCGGTTGGCGTGGTCGCCAGTCTCTTGGTCGCGGTCATCGCCGGCATCGGCCCGGCCCGCGCCTCGGCGCGCCTCGAACCGGCGCGCGCGATGCAGCTCAACCCCGCCGAGTCGCTGGTTCGCGGACGCCGCTCGGCGCTCGAACGGCTCCTGCGACCGTCGCTCTGGCTGAGGCTACCGCTGCGGAACGTATTCCGGGTGAGGTGGCGGTCGTTCTCGACCGGGATGGGCATCGTCCTCGCCTACGTGCTCGTGATGGTCGGATGGGGTATGATCAGCGCGATGCAGCGGATGATGCACCGCAACTTCCACGAGGTGGAACGCTGGGACGCGAGCGCGCTGTTCTCGACTCCGCAGTCGGAGGCGTTGCTCGACTCGGTCCGGTCGTGGCCCGGCGTCACCGCGGCCACACCGTTCATCCAGCTTCCGGCGCGACTCGAGCGCGACGGCAGCACCCGGGATATCCTGCTCAACGCGTTGGAGCCCGGCCAGAACCTACACGCGCTTACGACCAGTTCGGGCCGGCCGGTCGAGTTGAGCCGCGGCCACATCATCCTGACACCGGTGCTTGCCGGCAAGCTCGGGTTGCGGGTCGGGGATTCACTGGACCTAAAGACGCCGTTCGGAAGTCGGCGGCTGGCGTTCGGAGGAGCGGTAGACGAATTGATGGCATCGGTCGGCTACGTCCCGCTCGACGACGTGAGGGCCTGGCTGCAAACGCCGGGGCCGGTATTCAACGGTCTCTACCTCACGGCTGATTCCGCAGAAGCCCGCGACATCAAACGCCGGCTCTACTCCATTCCCGGAGCTTCCGCAGTCCAGCTCAAGTCCCGGGTGGAACAAGACTGGGCCTCGCTGATGGGATTGCTCAACGTGTTCATGGGCGTCATCCTGGTCTTCGCGCTGGCGATGGCGTTTGCCCTGCTCTACAACGCCATGACCACCAACGTGCTCGAGCGCGCGCGCGAATTCG
>CAZVCQ010000372.1:0-3664 GCA_964626085.1 uncultured bacterium | reverse complement strand
CGCGGGACACAGTCGTAATGAACCGTCCGTCGCTCGAGCGTTTCTGCCCGACCCAGAAGGGCGGCGGGTTCGCGGTCGTCAATACGTCACTTATCACGGTCCGGCCGGAGCGGAAGGACGTGGTACTGGTCGAGGTGCCGGCCAACCAGATCGCCATCGACGCGGGTACCGGTAAGGCCGCGAATATGGTCATGCTCGGGGCCTACGTCGGGGCGACCGGCCTCGTGCCATTCGATGCCGTGGTCGAGATGACCAGGCACGAGTTCCAGAAGAAGGCCAAGGTGATTCCCGTGAACGTCAAGTGCCTCGAAGCAGGATACCAAATCGGAAAGGCCGCGGCCAAAGGATAGGGGCGAGGAGCTGGGGACTAGGGACTGGGGAGGACGACGATGAAGATGGTCGCGTGGGTCCTGGTACTTGCGGGCGCGGCGGTTGCGCAGGTCAGCTTCGTGTCCGCGGCCAACGCGGTGCGGCCGTCGCTGGTGAGCATCATCACCGACAAGGTCGAGCCGACCACCGATTCAAGCGGGCCGGCGGTTCTGCAGAACCGGGTGCTGGGTAGCGGCTTCGTCATCGACACGCTCGGCCATATCCTGACCTGCAACCACGTCGTGGCCAACTACGAAGACCTCACCGTTCGGTTCTCGGACGACAAAACCTACAACGGTACTGATGTCACCCTGGTCGGACAGGACCCGGTTACCGATCTCGCTGTTATCCGGGTGAACGCCAGGCGCTCATTCACGCCGGCGGTTCTCGGTAATTCAGCAGTACTCGAGGTCGGGCAGCCGGTCATGGCCATGGGCAGCCCGTTCGGGCTGGAAGGCACTGCGACTGCCGGTATCGTGAGTGGCCTGTCGCGCTGGGGCCAGCCCAAGTTTTCCGGCCCAGACTTCCAGGATTTCATCCAGACCGACGCGCTGGTCAATCCGGGCAACTCCGGTGGGCCGCTGGTCGACCAGCAGGGCCGGGTTGTCGGGGTCAGCAGCTTCATCCGCACGACGCGCTCCGGTCCTACCGGCATTGGGTTCGCCACCCCTATCAATCTGGCGAAGGCAGTAGCCGAGCAACTCACCAGAAACGGCAGGGTGACACGAGGTTTCCTCGGCATCTCGACTCAGCCGATAACCGAGGGAATCCGTCAGGCCCTGGGCCTGCAGTCGCGCGACGGCGTAGTGGTCTCATCTGTCGACCCGGGCCGGCCCGGGGACAGCGCCGGAATCGTGCCGGGTGACGCCATTGTCACCATCGACGGCAAGCCTGTTCCGGACGCGCGCTGGTTCCAGAGCGAAGTGGCGGGGCGCACGCCCGGCGCGACCGTAGCGCTCGGTCTGGTTCGGAGAGGACAGAAGAAGCTAGTGAACGCGACGCTCGGCTCCTGGACGGTTCCCGCCCAGCCGGGGCCGAGGACCTTCACGACCCGGCATTGGCTTGGTCTTGTGGTGAAGGATGGCCGCGTAGCAGGGCCTCGTCCCGGCGAGATGAGCGACGGGATCGTTGTCGCCGAAGTCGAAGGCGGCACCGGCGCGGAAGCCGGTCTCCGGTCTGGCGACGTCATTGACGAGATGAACCTCGCGCCGGTACGGAGCGTGGCAGACTTCGAGCGCATCGAAAAGGTGATGGCAGGCACGAAGCGACCGCTGCTGCTACGAGTGTTCAGGGGGCGCGAACCGTTCTACACCACCGTTCAGCCCTAAGACTCGTCCGCAGCGACCGCTGACTGCCGGAATCACACATTAGAGTTTCAGCGCGGCTTGCACCGCAACCAGACAACCTTCAGCCGGCAGGAGCATGACGCTCCTGCCGGCCGCGTTTCGGGCAGTCTTGAGCTGCTAGTAGTGTTCTATCAAGCGCAGGTTCGGTACGAGCTGGAACCAGGTTTCGATGTAGGCATCGCCGTTCCCGACATCGACGTCGGCCACCCTCAGCAGCGCGTAGTGATGATCCCAAGTGTAGCACGCGACGAGCCTGGGCAGGGAGTCCAGGATGCTCGCCGTCCGGTAGCGCGACGCGAGGTAGCCGGGGAGGATGCTGTCCTCAGTAGCGGTGCTGTCGAGGTGAGTGAACCGATTGGTGTGCCAGTAGCCGCTCGGAACGTGCCCGCCCGGATCGAACGGGGCCGTGTCCGGACTGGCAACTGAGTAGGTTGGGCCGGCAAAGCCCGCTGCGAAATCGGTGATGTAGAAGTCGACCGAGTCGACGTTGGCGAGCGTATCCATGCTGTAGAGGTACGCCTGACCCGTGGTCCGGTGCCACCAGTAGCCGGTATCGCCGGCGCTGCTCAATTCCGGGATCCACCGCAGCGTATTCATCACCGGGGCGGTGGACGGCGCCTCAGTAGACGTGTCCCGCCCGCCGTCATACACTGCCGTGACCTTGTACTGCCCCGTTCTGTGTACCGGGTCGTGGATGAAGCTCAATGACTGGGTCCCGCCGACTGAGTCATAGCCGGTCGTCCCAGTCCACCGGAAAAGGACCACGTACCGGCTCGGGGTGGAATCGATTGCCCAGACAACGTTGACGGTCGAGTCGGTCGCGGCGGTAAGAACCAGGTCATGCGGCGCCCCTCTCGGAGTTCCGTGTGCCGTGTCTACTGTAACAGCCAGCGTTTCCGACCACGGTGATTCAAAACCGGCGGCATCACGAGCCCTGGCTGCAATCTTGTACGTGCCCGGCACGCTCCAGGTGTGCGTGGTGTCGAAGTACGCATTGCTCGCAACCATCCGTCCGAAGCTATCGATGTTGCCATCGCCCCAGGAGAACTGAATTAGAACGCCATCGTGCAGCGGGTGCGCCGCCTTTGTCTTGAAGGTGTATGCAAGTCCGGTCGAGCACGACGTCGGACCGCTGGGGAGTATCGGCGCGTCGGGCGGGAACGAACCGATTCTGACCCGGATGGAATCAGACCACTCCGACTCAGTGTCCTCGGTGTCTTTGGCTTTCGCTTTGATGAAGTAGGTCCCAGAGTCTGTGTAGGTGTAGGTCCGGATGTACTCCGTGTCGCTCGGCGTAGCTGGCGACCATTGGGTCGAGTCGCCGGTCCGCCACGAGATCATGAAGAACACGCTGTCGCCATCAGGGTCAGTGCTGGTGAACCGATAGTTCAGGCTATCCCCAGGTCGGGCAATTGCCGGCCCCTGGATCACCGGTGGTTCAGGGGCGGAGTTCTTCTTCTTGCACCCGGTTCCGGCCAGCAGAACCAGTGCTGCGGCTGCAGCCGCGAATCGCAACAATCTGGACATCAGTCCTCCTTAGTCTCTACGTCAACCTGCGCTTGCCAGTCCGTGTCCGTGGTTCGGAGCCTGCCCGGTCACAGATGCTCCCGGCACGGAGCGGCCCGGTCCAACGCCTCCCTATGATGTTACGCTGGCCGGATGGTGTGTCAACTTGAACGAGACTCCCGGACCTGATTGCGAGAAGCGTGACCTGCCCGTGACAACACACAAGTCGAGGCCCTGCCTTGAATGGCAGGGCCTCGTGTTCAGTCGGGGCGACCCGATTTGAACGGGCGACCCCCAGCACCCCAAGCTGGTGCGCTAGCCAACTGCGCCACGCCCCGGACCGGGCAATCCTAACCGACACGGCATGGTAAGTCAAGCGGCAGGCTCAGCCCGAATCCCGATATAGGATCGTAGATTCGACGCGAAAGCGGTCTTGACGCGAG
>CAZVCQ010000371.1:0-3664 GCA_964626085.1 uncultured bacterium | reverse complement strand
GCTGTAGTAGTCGAGCCCTCGTACCAGCCGGTCGTTTACCTCGTAGCGCAGGCCGCGTCGGTTCAGATCAGCCAGGACTTGCTCGAAGTGGCGCTGGCAGGCCGGGCACAGGTACTGCCGCGGCGTCGGCGCGTCCTTGACCGCCTGACGACAGGTCTCGACCTTGCAGTCGAAGACGCGCAGGGGATTGCGGTCGATGCGCAGCTTGCAGTCCTCGCAGAACTGTTTCTTCCGCTCGAGCAGGAACTTCCGGAGCGCGTCGCGGTGGGCCGGGCGGCACTCGCGGCAGCCGATGGAATTCACCTGGGTCGTGCAGTCGCGGATGCCCATGCTTTCGAAGAAGGCGTTGCCGAAGAAGATGACCTCGGCGTCGGTGAGCGGGCCGGCCTCGCCAAGCGCCTCGACTCCGACCTGGCGGAACTCGCGCGTCCGGCCCTTCTGAGGCCGGCAGTAGCGGAAGTATGGGCCGACGTAGTAGAGCCGGCAGGGCAGGCGCAGCCGGTTCTCGAGCACCGCGCGGACTACGCCGGGCGTGCCCTCGGGCCGGAGGGTCAGGTCGCGGCCGGCATGGTCCTTGAACGAGAACATCTCTTTGGTGACGATGTCGGACGTATCGCCCGACGACTTCACGAACACCTCGGTGTGCTCGAAGGTCGGGGTTACTATCTCCTGGTACCCGCCAAGCTCGGCCAGACGCCGGAATACGTTCTCGACGTAGAGCATCCGGCCCGAGTCCGGGGGTACGAAATCCTGCGTGCCCTTGGGACGGGACTGCTTCAGCTCAGACACAGGAGAGGGATCGAGAGGTTAAGGGATAGAGGGGTCGAGTGACGGATAAGAACGGGTCCGGGGGGCTGGGGTCCAAGGGTCCTGGCCGGGAATCCGTTCATCCGTGGTTAGTTCTCCGGGGCTCACTCACCTCGAAAGACGGATTGAGAGCTCGTAGGCGAAGAGGCCGAGGAATATGCCGGTGATGTTGGCCAGCATATCGGTGATGTCAAAGTCGCGCTGCGGAATCTTCTTCTGGACGAGTTCCAGGCCGACGGCAAACGGCCCGGTAACAAGCAGCGAAATCCACGGCGCAGCCGCCTGGGCCGAGATGCTCATTACCGTGAAGAGCGACGTGTGGATGACCTTGTCGCCCCCGCGCTCCAGGATTTTCGGCGTGCGCTTAAGGTGGAACGGGAACGTCAGGGCAAAACAGGTCAGCGCGATCCAAAACACCAGGAATACCCACGCCCGGCCCCGGCGACCCTTTGCCATCGGTCCGCTACCCGGCTTCGCCGCGGATGATTTCCTTCACCCGCATCAGCCGCGTCTGGTCGCTCCGTTCGACCTCGCCCAGTTTCAGGTTGATGAACTTCACCGTCTCCTCGATGTTCGGTATCAGTACGAACTCGAGCGCGTTGACGCGGCGGCGGGTTCTTTCCATCTCGGCGGCCAGCAGCTCGAGGCTCTTCTCCTTCTCGGCCAGGATGAGCAGCGGGTCGAGCAGGTCGTCGAGTTCGTCCAGCGCGAAGTCCAGTTCCCCGGAGGTCGTGGCGAAACCGTAGCACCGCGTCTTGCCGGAAATCTCCTTCTGGAACACCGGCACTTTCACGTTCAAGATGTTCCTGGTCGTGACCGTCACCGAGACCTGCTTGGAAGGCAACATTACCGCTTCGTCCAGTGCCTCGGTGCCGTAGGACGCGCGGGCGATGGCGAACCGGCCGAGAATCCTCGCCATCCCGCTCTCGACTTTCTGCCGGTGCTCGAGGATTTCCGCGACCAGGGCGAGGATGCGGCGCATCAGCTCTTCCTGCTTGTCCTTCAGCAACTTATGCCCGCGGCGGGCAATCGCCAGCCGCTTCCTGAGGCGGAGGAGCTGCATCCGGTTGGCGCTGACAGCGAGTCTCATGGAGGCGTGATTGTATTTCCTAGGCTCGGGAAAGTCAAGCAAGGCCCTGCCCGCCGCACCGCCTGACCGGGGTCACGGGGCCAAGTCAGACGGCAGAATGCAGAGGTGCGGAGTCGTACACTGGGAACGGCAAACCGGCGCCGGGCGTCGTCCTGAGGGAGCGAAGCGAGTCGAACGGGTTTCTCCAACTCGCGGCTCAGCCGCGCCGCGTCAAATGGGCGGGCGGAAATCGGTAGCGTTCCCAATCCCAAGACGGAGTCGGCTAGTGCCGGCGGTGGCCCCGTCGCTCAGGCATGCGGTGGTACGGGCAGACCTTCCACCGGCCGCCGGCCCCGACCGGGCAGGCGAACTCGGGCACCAGCTTTAACCCCTTTGCCTGCAGGGCCGCGCGGTACTCCTCGTGCCTCGGTTCGGAGGGCAGCAGGAGCACGCACGCGTCGGCCCGGTTGATCGATAGTCCGGCTCTGAGTTGGTCCGAGAGGGGCATGTGCGGTCGGAAATTCTCACAATCCATAGTATGAGCCTCCAATGGTTAGCGGGTCATCGCGGCTGCGGGGAACGCCAGCCAGGTGCGGGCCTTTGGCCGATGTCGGTTCCGGCCCTCCAGCGTTCCGTCCTGCCGAGTCTAGGTCAGGGCGTCAGGGAGTCAAGCGATTGGCGCCCGCGAATCGTGACTGGGGCAGGGCGAGACCAGGGATGAAAACCAGCCCACTGCGAGCTGCAAACCGACATCCGCTGTCGCCCCGCGTTCGCCCGAAGGGCCTTACCCTGGCTGGGCCTCGTGTCCGCCAATCTGCAATCTCAAGTCGGAAGTGCCTCGGGCGTGTCAAATGGGTGCCATGGGGGTGGTTGGACTTTCCAGAGGTCAAACGTCTCGGCTGCGAGAGCGGCCATCGCGTGGGCGAAGGACTCGTTGTGCAGCTTCGGGTGATGGCGTCCACTTCGGCCTACCATTTGGGGAAAGACGTGCCCCGGGCGAGAGAAGAACTGCTCGGCCACCAGGCGGTCGCGACGTCGGCGGTGTCGGAACGGGGTTCGAGCGAGAGGGCGCCGGGGGTGCAGGCGGTGCGGCAGATGCCGCAGCCCCAGCACTTCCTGCGGTCCACGATGACGCCGTTCTGACGCGGGGCGGCGCTGATTGCCTCGAAAGGACAGCGTTCGACGCATCGGCGGCAGCCGGTGCAGAGCTCTTTGTCGTGGCGGATAACGTCTTCGCCTTTCCACATGATGCGCACGCCGCCCCTGAGCACCACCTTCATCGCCATGCACCCGCTGGGCAGGTCGCAGTTGCAGAGGCCGGCGATGAACGGGGTGATAAAAGTCCATGCCGTGTGACACAGCCCGCGCTCTTCGGCGCTCCGTAGGTACGCAAGCGCGTCGTCTTTGGTGAGCCGCTCGAATCCCTGGGACGCCGGGCCGCCGGAATAGTCGCGGAAGCCCTCGGCCAACAGCTTGTCGTGCTTGTTCACGGTCATGACGATGCAGCAGGACTCGGCGTCGGAACTGGGCTTCATCGCGCCGCGGCAGACGCAGGGCAGGCGAGTGATGTTCGTGGCGATGTCGAAGATTCCCGCACAGTCCTCGACCGGCACCGGCTGGCCGAAGTGATGTTTCTGCGCCGCGGCTTCGATCCGAGGGGTGAACCACTTTCTGGCCGGCCTTGGGACGAAGCGCAGTGCCGCAAGCCCGGCATTGGCCGAGCGCCAGCCGGCCTCGAAGTTGCGGATGAAGTCAACGATGTATCCGCGACGGCCCATGTCCGCCTCC
>CAZVCQ010000370.1:0-3680 GCA_964626085.1 uncultured bacterium | reverse complement strand
ACTATACACAACCCTTGCAGGAATGCAAGCTATTTATTGCTCTGATTAGTATGTGTTCCCTTTCCCATCGTCAGATAGACGAGGCTTCCTGAAAGGTAGGCGTGACGCCCACGTAGAGGCTGCCCGCGGAATGGCGCGCCGCCTGCCGCTGCGACAAAGCACATTCCTGGGACGAGCCCCGGGAGCCATTCGCCGAAGTCCACGTTCGCACCCGCCGACGTCTGGAATGCCAGACCGGCAGGGTTGAAGTAGGTCGCGTCCGCTTCATCCGCGAGGCCGGTCATTGCCCCGGCCAGTGCCGTTGACCTTGCCGTCGGCCAGAGCTCAAGAGCGCCAACGCCAGTGTTGCCCGGGTCGGGCAAGATGTATGGATTGGCCAGCAGTGACGCGACACACAGGGTCACTATCGCCGTGATTTTCATTCCTTACTCTTCCCAAGGTGCGGAACCCTGTTTGAGTTCACGAATCCCACCCGCGATGTCGTTCGCGACTAGCGAGAGCTTCCAGTTCTCAGTCGGGAAGTCGTAGATGGCGGCATCGCTGGAGACGTCCAATCGGAAGTAGTCCCTGAATCCGATTCCGAAACCCCAACACAGACCTACGGACTTGAGCTTGCCTAGACCTCTCCGTGTCAGCAGGTCATAGAGGGTGTAATGGTACGTCATGCCGTCCTTCTCGCACACGAGACCTCCACGTTGCCAGGTTCTGTCCTCGAAGTACCCGAACCTCACTGCAATGAGTCCAAGGCCGGTGACTTCGACGGCCAAGGTCTTCCAGACATCGCTGAGTTCCGCCTGCAACTCCTGACCGAACGTCCTCGTGTCCGCCGTATCGGAGAACATGCCCACCAAGAGCTTGTCGAACTCAGGCAGCACGTTGACCCGTAGGTATCTGTTGTTCACTGGTGTCCAGCAGGCGCCGAGCCGAAGAGTGGCAGGCGACGGGGCATGCTCTCCAGTGCTCGGATAGGAGATTCCGGGACCCAGGTTGGCGGCACTTCCGCCTAGCGAGAACTTGGCGGATGGCCTCCATAGAGCACCAAGGTCGGCGGCCCACGTGCTGCCCGTACTGTCAGTCTCAATGCCTAGTTCCGGCATTGATCTCCAGCCCAGTGACGTGGCCAGGTCGCTGTGGATGAGCTTGAACTTGGCACCGACCGCCAACTGGCTCGCGACGGCAAAGGACCCAGTGATACCTATTGAACCTCTCCAGACATCTGGATAGGGCATCGGAGGCTCATAGTTCTTGTCGTAGCTGTCTGACAGATTGAGATACGAGGCGTCCAGTCCGAAACCCCAGCGGTGGCATGTGCCGTTCGATTCAGCACTCCTGAATCTCAGGGCTCCATAGGCGAAGTGCATGTCCGGGTAGAATCCCGGCAGCCAGTCGGCGTGGTTGACCGTTGCGCTAACGCCGTCATGGAACGCGAGGCCGGCGGGGTTAAAGAAGGCGGCGTCGGGGTCGTCAGCGAGGCCGGTCATAGCACCCGCGAGTGCTGTTGAACGAGCGGTTGGCCAGATTAGTAGAAAGGGGAGGCCCGGTTGCGGCCTAGCGAAGGTCGCGGATACGAACAGGACCACGGACAGGATTGTCGTCTTCATACGAAGACGTTAGTGTGAGTAGTTACCTCCTTTTTCAGCTACACGGAACATATATCCTCGCTGGAATCTTATGCCGCGGCTATTCCTTGTCAAGTCGAAGCAGACTCGACGGTTCTGACGTGCTTGGGCCGGTTCGTCCCAGGTCGTCAGGGGAGTCTGAACTCGCAATACCAGGTCTCGTCGCCGGATTCTAGGAGGGACACCGTAGTTGCGCCCGTCGAAGTCTCCCTGAGGAGGTAGTGTTTTGCCTCCTTGCCCTCATAGCGGGCAGGCAGGGCATACTTCTTGGTGCCCTGGTCCTTGAGCCCGACCTTGTAGACTATCGGTTGGCTCTCGTCCCAAAGCAGCAAAGCGTAGCAGTAGTAGTCAGTGACGAGGAAGTCCACGACACGCGCCTCGAAGTTCTGCTTGAAGGTCTCCAGCACATAGCGGTCTGGTTCCTTGGTCCGGTCGATGGCTGGGACCATCAGCGGCGGCTCATCGAATATCAGTATCGAGTCACACAGCGACGCATTCTTGTCGTAGGCATATATCCTCCCCGAATACTGGTCGCTCAGGTAGTACCTGTCGGCATGGAATCTGACCAGACCGCCGTGGCTCAGGTACCCGAGTCTGAGCGCCTGAAACCGTGGAGCCAGCCTGCCCCAGAATCCTGCGAACCTGCCGTCGAGCGAGTAGGCCGCAAACTGGTACGTGTTCCTCTCGTAGAACTGGTCGGTGAACGGATTCGCGTCGGCGGGCGTGTTCTCGTCGAGCAACTGGGTTCCCTGCGGCCAGCCCCGGATGTACGGAAGGAACACCAACCCGCCTTCGGGCACGAAAGAGGCCCTGCCGTGGCTGTACGACCCGGGCGTGCTGTCAGGATAGGACTCGAAGCTCACGTATCCGAGCGCGGCGTTGCCGGTAATGCTCTTCCTGACGATGACCGGTGAGTTGTAGATGTCGACGTTTGTGTCGTTGTCCGTCACTGTCATCGAGATGGCCGGGAGCGAGGCCGTGATCAGCAGCGTCGTGTCGTCGGTGAAGAACTGGGTGAGGTACATCGGGTTGACCATATTCATCTGCTTCAGCGACTGATACATGGCCGGCGGCAGGCTGATGAACTCCATCTCCTCGCTCGAATCGGGGTGGAGCGCGCTCAGCATCCTGCCGGTCGACAGGTCAAAGACATAGACGTAGTACGTCAGCTTATCCCAGAACGCGAACCGCGTACCCGAAGGATTGACGCTCACTTCGTGGGTAGTCGACAGCGGGTACTCGTCGGTGTCCAGGAGCTTCTGTCGCTTCCCGACCGCAAGCTTGTATGCGTCGGTCCTGATCCGTGCTGTCACCGGCTTCTCGGCGGCGGGTCGTTTCGCCTTTGGCTTGGAGACGTCGGATATGAACCACCTGACCGTTGCGGTGTCGGTCACGCCCATGAGCGAGTAGGAAGACAGCATCTCTCCCTTCTCGACGGCGAACTTCGCGGCAAACGGTACTTGCAGCATTCCGGCAGAGAACACGAAGGACTTCAGCAGTCCCATGTCGACGGCAAGGTTGTAGTCGCTCGTGAAGGCGCGCCTCTGCAGATACGCCTGCGCCGCGCCTTCTGTCGGACACTGCCAAGGTGATGATGTCTGACTTCACACCGGCCTTGCGCAGGAGCTTGATGAATGGATTGATGGCTCCTTCAATCCTCGCTGCGGTCATCGGGGGCACCACGAAGGCGTAGACCGTATCCGACTTGAAGGGAATGTTCAGGCCTTTCAGGAATTGAGTCACGGCCTTGTTGCTGCCCTCGACCTGACTCATCCGGTGCAATTGGGTTTCCCGCGGCGTCTGGGCGACACCGCGAGCGACGAACAGGGGCAGCAGACAGAGCCCTAAGACGATGACGGCTATCGGTTTGCCGGACTGCGACAGCATCTTCACGCTTACCTCCTATTTCGACATGCCACAGACGGCCTCGATCGTGGCAGGAGTCTAATGCTGGCGAGCAGGAGTGTCAATAAGGAGCAGACTGTCGCAGAACCGAATGGCACCATCTGTCACCCTATATGTCATACTGGATCCATGCAGTACAATCGTAGGTCGCTGATG
>CAZVCQ010000369.1:0-3694 GCA_964626085.1 uncultured bacterium | reverse complement strand
CATGTCCAGCCGCGCCGGCGTCCCTGTCTTGAACCGGCCTATGTGGTAGCCGAGTTCGCGCATTTTTGCGCTGAGCTTCTGAGCCGGAGCCTCGCCGAGGCGTCCGGCCGGGAAGCTCACCGGACCGATGTGGACGAGGCCGTTCAGGAACGTGCCCGGTGCGAGCACGACCGTCTTGGCCCGCAGTTTCTCGCCGAGTTCGGTCTCGATGCCGACGGCAGTCTTGCCGCGCACCAGCACGCGCGCTGCCGTCGCTTGGTACAAGGTGACCCCTTGAGACGGTCTGCCCGAGTCCGAGCACTTTTGCCTTCTGACTTCTGCCTTCTGACTTCTGCCTTCGGTCGTGTCCTCCAGCAACTGCTTCACCAGCCTGCGATAGAGCTGGCGGTCAACCTGGGCGCGGGATGAGCGGACCGCGCGGCCCTTGCTCGTATTCAGTTGGCGGAAGTGGATCCCGGCCTTGTCGGTCAGTTCGGCCATCGCGCCGCCCATGGCGTCCAGTTCGCGCACCAGTTGGCCCTTGCCGATACCGCCGACCGCGGGGTTGCACGACATCAGGCCGATTGTGTCGAGGTTCTGGGTTATGAGCAGGATCGAGCAGCCCATCCGCGCTGCGGCCAGTGCTGCCTCGCAGCCGGCATGCCCGGCTCCGACCACAATCACATCATACGATCGCTCGCGTCGCACAGTCTTGATGATTCTAGGTGTCCGTGCGCCTTAGTCAAACCGCTGCGTCCAGAGTGGTGTGCATCCCAAGTCGCTTGCGGAGTTGGTGGCGCGCAGTTCGATGCAGCCCGTGCTGCAGGGAATACAGACCGGACTCCGCCCGCTACCGCTATCAGGATCAAATGCGGCGAAGGTAGGTGCGGGCCGCTTGCCTGTCCGGTGGAATTGCGCTAGAGTGTAAACGCTATGAGGAGAGTCATCGCCGTCCTGTCGGTGTCTGCATGTCTTGTCGTCATCGGGTGCACACAGAACAGCGCGCCCGCTACTCCCGGCGCTCCGGTCGGGCCGCCGGTGGGTATGACCGGTGAGTCCCTCAACTTCCTGGTCGCGACCACCGACCCGGAATCGGACAGCGTCCGGTATCGGGTTGACTGGGGCGACGCGCTCGGCGACTGGACCCGGCTCTTCGCGAGCGCCGAGTCCTGCACCGTCGCTCACACGTGGTTCGTACGCGACACCTATGCGGTCCGTGTTCATGCCGAGGACGTGCACGGCTTGGCGTCGGAATGGTCTCCCAACTACGTGGTCTCGATTGAGAGTCTCTGCCGGCGCTAGCCAAGCGTGAGGTTGTTGGCCCGTGGTTCTTGGTTCCTAGTTCCAAGTCTCGCAACGCTGGCGGCCGTCGCGCTCGGGGGTGAGACCGGCAAGATTGCCGGCCGGGTAGTGGACGGCGCGGGTCAGGTGCTCGTGTCCGCGAACGTCGTCGTCGCGGACCACGCCTTGGGTGCGGCAAGCGACGCCAACGGGTTCTACGTCATCCTGAGCGTCCCGGTCGGCACCTACGTGGTCGAAGCCTCGATGATCGGCTATCGGACGGTGAGCGTGACCGACGTGCGGGTTGAGCCGGACCGGACCGCAAGGGTCGACTTCCGTCTGACCGCTTCCGCCATCAATCTCCCCGGGGTAACCGTACGGGCCGAGAAGCCGATGGTCTCCAAGGACGTGGTCAGCGCGCGGTACTCGATCCCGGCTCGGGAAATCGGTTTCCTGCCGGCCGAGTACCTGCAAGGCGGCATGGCCGTGTTCTCGCCCGGAGTAGCGCGAACCGAGTCGAGCTACCATGTACGCGGGGGCCGAGCCACCGAGGTTGACTACCGGATTGACGGAGTGAGCGTGGTCGACCCGCTCTCGGGCGAGTTCGGCATCGAGCTCTCGCGCAGCGCGGCCGACGAAGTGATATTCATGCCCGGCGGGTTCTTGGCCGAATACGGCCGGGCGATGTCCGGCGTGGTCAACCTGATAACCGCATACCCGAAGGCCGAGCCGAGCGCGGCGTATCGGATCCGGTCCGAGAAGCCAATGCCATACTACTACGACTTCGGGTACACGGATCAGGCTTTGCAGGCGCACCTGCCGGTGACGCGCGGCCTGCGGCTGTTCGTGAACGCGGGCGGGACAACGATGGACGACTGGGACCCGCGGCTGTTCCGGCTGCCGCACAAGGAGCGCGCCGACTACTCGCTTTACGGTAAGGCGGTCGCAGACCTCGGTCCCAAGCTGAAGTTCACCGGCTCGGCCGCGGCGTTTCGCAGCGAGTTCGACCGGTACCAGTCGCAGTGGAAGTTCCGGCTTGATGACTACCGGTCGGACCTGCGCCATGGCAACCTCGGCAGCGTCAGCCTGAGCTGGCTTCCCGAGGAACGGCTCCTCGGCAAGGTGCAGGTGTCGCGGTTCCATACCGACAAGACGGTCGGGGTGAGGACGCCCGGGCCGGTGAATATCTGGAAGGACTTCCAGTTCCGCGACACCAGCGAGTACGGCCTGCCGACGATTGACGAGCGGAATCCCTGGAACGTGAAGTGGAACCGGTACTGGTATTTCTACACTGACGGCACGTACGACCAGTACCGCCGCACTGCGACCGAAGCCTGGAACTCGAAGGTCTTCGCCACCTCGCAGGTGACCGCGAACCACCAGCTCACTGCCGGCGCCGAGGCCGACGTGTACAACGTACAGAGCGACTGGTATCGCTGGCTCAAGTCGAACAGCCCGTTCACCGACACCTACGAGTTCAAGCCGGTCGAGATGAGCGCCTATGTGCAGGACAAGGTTGAGCACGAAGGCCTGTACGCCGACATCGGGCTGCGCTTCGACCAACTCCGGCCCAATGCTACGTACCGGGACTGGACGCTGCACACAGATTCGCAGGCCGCCAGGTTGTCGGCGACTCCCAAGAGCGGCTTGTCGCCACGCCTGGGCGCCTCGTTCCGGATAACCGAATGGCTCTTTGCGCGGGCTAACTACGGCTACTACCTCCAGTTCCCACTCTTCTCGGCCCTGTACGATAACACGGTGAACCCGATGCTCTACCGCACAAGCTACCGCGATTCACTGCTCGTGGTCGGCAACCCGGACCTCAAGCCGGAGCGGACTCAGGCGTATGAAATGGGGCTGCAGGGCGAGGTGACAAAGGACCTGCTCCTGACCGGAAACCTCTGGCGCAAGGACGTGTACGACCTGGTGGGCACGCGCCAAGTGCCGGCTCTGCCACAGGCTTACGTGACCTACTTCAACATCGACTACGCCAAGCTGACCGGTGTGGAGCTTATCCTTGAACTGCGGCGGAGGTGGTTCAATGCCAAGCTCTCCTACACTCTCTCATTCGCTCGCGGGACCAGTTCCTATGCGAACGAGGCATACTACGAGTTCATCCAACGCGGGGTCACCGTCCCGGCAGTGGAATACACGCTCGATTTCGAGCAGCGGAACCGGTTCTTCGTGCAGGCGGACGCGACCGTGCCGGAGAAAGCGACCGACACGAAGTGGCTGGATGCCGTGCTCGACAGCCTCGGCTGTCACCTGCTCGGGTACGTTGGCAACGGGTTTCCGTACTCGCCGCCCGGCGGCAAGGGCGACCCGGCGACGTGGAACACGTACACCGGGCCCTGGCGGTCGAACGTTGACGCGGTTCTAACCAAGCCGGTCAAGCTGGGCCGGGTGCGGATTGACCTCGTGGCCGAAGTGCTGA
>CAZVCQ010000368.1:0-3702 GCA_964626085.1 uncultured bacterium | reverse complement strand
GGATGAAGCTCTCGTAGGATTCGCCTTCCTTGACAGTAATACCTACCATGACTCGATAGCACCTCCTCTCAAAGTCGTTTGAATCGACCCGGAAGAACAACACAAGAAGCTAAATGCCAAATCCCGCTGCTCAGCATCTCTCTAACCCAAGTCACCCAACAGGCCGAGAGTCATTGCCGCAACGGCAACCGCCGCGGTCTCAGCCCTTAGCCTTCTCGGCCCCAATGTGAACGGCAATGCTCCGGTGGCCTTCAGAGCGTCGATCTCCGCGGGCTCGAACCCGCCCTCCGGGCCAATCACAACCAGGACCGACTCGGCATCACGCCTCAGCACGGCCCCCAACCCGGGTCCAGCTTCCTCTTCGTAGGCAACCAGAACCTGATCAAACTCGCCGTCCAACTTCAGCAGTCGGCTGAACTCGACCGGCGCGTCAATAGTCGGCAGCATCGTCCTGGTTGAGGACTTCAGCGCCGCGAGCGATACCGCGCCGAGCCGTTTGAGTCGGACCGGGCTCAGTCGGCCGACCGTCCGTGCGCTCTGGAACGGAATGACACGGCTTACTCCCAACTCCGTCGCCTGGGCGCAAACCTGCGCCAGGTGATCACCCTTCAGCGCCGCCTGCGCAATCGCGACCCGGTGCTTCGGTTCGCGCGCGCACCTGGTCTTTGACAGCACCCGGCCTGCCACTCGGCTGGCGGTCACCCCTGTCAACTCGACTTCGTGCTCGTGCCCCGCTCCGTCGACCACGCCGATGACATTCCCCACATCGTACCGCATCACCCGACTGATGTGCCTGGCCTCCGGGCCAGTGATCGTGAGCACGCCATCCCTGGGCTGCCCCGGCCAGAAGTACGACTCGTGGTGTCCACTCGCAGGCTGACTTCTGGATTCTGACTTCGTCTTCATCCGGGTTTGCGAGGCCCCGGCGTTTCTTCGCTCTTCGACTCGTCCAGCTTCTTCAGCAGGCTCTTCTCCTCACGCGAGAGTCGCTTCGGCACGTGGATCACGACGCGAACCAATTCGTCGCCCACTCCGCCGTCAAGGTGCTTTATCCCGGCCCCGCGGATTCGCAGCACCGTCCCGGAGTGCGTGCCGGCCGGGACTTCGACTTCCTTCTCGCCATGCAGGACCGGCACCTTCAGCTTGCGGCCGAGGACCGCGGTCGCAATGCTGACCGGTAATTCGACCGCGATATCATCACCCTGCCTCAGGAAAAGATGGTGTTCTTTCTCCTCGAACTGCACCAATACGTCCCCGCTGCCGCCCGGGCCGAAATGGCCCTCGCCATGCAAAGGAAGGTAGTTGCCGGCCGAAACCCCGGCCGGAATCCTGACCTTCAGGGTCCGGGGCTTCCGGACCCGTCCCTCGCCGGAACAGACCTTGCACGTCTCCTTCAGCCGCTCGCCCGCACCGCCGCAGTCCGGGCAAGGCTGCACTTGTACGAACTGGCCGAGGAAAGAACTGGACCGGCGCTGGACCTGTCCCCTGCCGCCGCAGGTCGAGCAAGCCTCTTTGCCCTTCCCACCGGCACCGGTACACTCCGGGCAGCGCTCGAACCGAGTGAAGCTGAGTTCCTTGGTCACGGATTCGGCGATCTCCTCGAGGCTCAGCCGCACTGCTATCCGGATGTCGCCGCCGCGAGCGCGCCGGCGCGACTGCGGTCGCCCGCCGACGAGCAGGTCGAACAGGCCGCCGCCTCCGCCCATTCCGAAGCCCTGCAGCAGGTCTCCGAACAAGTCGGAGATGTCATCGACGTGCGTGAAGTCCCGGCGGAAGTCGAACCCGCCCGGCCCGAATTGCCGCGACACGCCCTCGTGACCGTACGAATCGTACAGCTTCCGCTTGTTTGAGTCAGCCAGAACCTCGTACGCCTCGGAAAGCTCCTTGAACTTCTCCTCGGCTTCGGCCCGCTTGTCCGGATTGCAGTCCGGGTGATGTTCCTTGGCCAGCTTGCGGTAAGCTGACTTGACCTCGTCCTGGGAACAGCCGCGTTTGATGCCGAGGACTTCGTAGTAGTCGCGTCTCGTGGTGGCCATGTTGTCGCTAGCAGGCTGGCAACAGAACTGACATCAACGGGATGGCTTGCCGCTCCGGCAAGTACCAGGTCCGAGGTTCGCCCCTCGTATGCCGTCGGCCGCGCCTGGGCGCGACCGCGGCGTCTGTGTTAGTGCGTGCAGCGTCCGGCTCGCCCCGCTACTTCTTGTCCTCGTCGATAACGGTATAGTCGGCGTCGACCTTCTTTCCAGCGTCCTTCTCGGGCTCAGGCTCAGGGCCGGACGAGCCGGGCTGAGGCCCGGCCTCTTTCTGACGGTACATCTCTTCGGCCAGTTTGTAGCTCACCTTCTGCAGTTTCTCTATCGCCGTGTCTATCGCCGCCTTATCGTCGTTTCTCATTACTTGGCGCAGGTTCGTGGTCGCCTCGTCGATCGAGCGCCGGTCGACGTCCGGAACCTTGTCGCCAAACTCTTTCAGGGTCTTCTCAGTCTGGTAGATAAGCGTATCGGCGCGGTTGCGGCTGTCAACAAGTTCGCGCCGCTTGCGGTCGTCGGAGGCGTGCGCCTGTGCGTCACTAACCATCCGGTCGACCTCGTCCTTAGCCAAACCGGACGAGGCGGTAATCCGTATGGACTGCTCCTTGCCGGTCGCCTTGTCCTTGGCCGTCACGTGCAGGATTCCGTCCGCGTCGATGTCGAACGTCACCTCGATCTGCGGTGTGCCGCGCGGTGCCGGCGGAATGCCGGACAGCTCGAAGCGCCCGAGGGTCCGGTTGTCCGAAGCCAACTCGCGCTCGCCCTGCAATACGTGTACCGTCACCGCCGGTTGGCCATCCTCGGCGGTAGTGAACACCTGGCTCTTCCGGGTCGGAATCGTCGTGTTCCGGTCAATGACTTTGGTCATCACCCCACCCAGAGTCTCGATGCCGAGCGACAGCGGTGTTATGTCGAGCAGCACCACGTCCTTGACCTCACCAGCCAGCACCGCGCCCTGGATGGCCGCACCGATGGCGACGACCTCGTCCGGGTTGATACCCTTGTGCGGCTCTTTGCCGAAGAACTCCCGGACCAGGGACTGAACCCGCGGCATGCGGGTCTGCCCGCCCACGAGAATCACCTCATCGATATCCTGCGGCGTGGCTTTGGCGTCGGTCAGCGCCTGTTTCACCGGGCCGAAGCTCCGCTGCACCAACTCCTCGACCAGCGACTCGAGCTTCGAGCGGGTCAGGCGCATGTCGATGTGCATCGGCCCCTTCT
Organism: uncultured bacterium; assembly: GCA_964626085.1. GTDB lineage: Bacteria > Hydrothermota > Tepidihabitantia > Tepidihabitantales > Tepidihabitantaceae > UBA2258. The sequence goes on along the minus strand of CAZVCQ010000368.1, from coordinate 451 downwards.
TCTCGTCGGACCAGATGAAGGGCAGATTGATGGACGTTTCCATCGAAGTCGACAGCTCGCACTTCGCCTTCTCCGCCGCCTCCTTCACCCGCTGCAGTGCGGTCTTGTCCGTCGCCAGATCGAACCCGTGCTCGTTCTTGAACTCCTCGATGACCCAGTCCATTATCCGCTGGTCGAAATCGTCGCCGCCGAGGTGGGTGTCGCCGTTGGTCGACTTCACCTCGAACACGCCCTCGCCGATCTCAAGGACCGAGATGTCGAACGTGCCGCCGCCCAGGTCGTAGACGGCGATGATCTCGTTGGTCTTTTTGTCCAGGCCATAGGCCAGCGAAGAGGCGGTCGGCTCGTTGATGATGCGAAGAACGTCCAGACCGGCAATTTTCCCAGCATCCTTGGTGGCGTTGCGCTGGGCATCGTTGAAATAGGCCGGGACGGTGATGACCGCCTGCAT
>CAZVCQ010000367.1:0-3706 GCA_964626085.1 uncultured bacterium | reverse complement strand
GCCTGCGCCGCAAAGGATACTGCATAGATTCCGACCAGCGCCCAGCCCATCACCCAGTCCCAGCGCCCCGAAGTCGCGACCAGGATGACTCCGGCCGTGACGGTGCCGGAGAGCTCGCGCCTGACCCACCGGGCTACGCTCCCAGTCCTGGTTGTACCGGTCATGGTTGGCGTGCCAGCCTGCAGGCGGTTGTGCGGGCCAGAGTCCGTCTCGACGCGGGGACGCGCGGACAATCACGTCCTGCCGCGGTCCGGCGTTCGAGCCTCATCGGTGGAGATAGTAGGCATGCAGGATGGGATGTCAACAGGGCGGACGGGAAGAGGAGCCGGGGACTGAGAGAACGAGGGATAGAGGGGTCAGGTGACGGCCGATGGCCGCGTCAGCCACAATCGACAATCTGGGATATTGCTGCTGGTGGCAGGGGAGACGCCTCCGCAATCTGCAATCTGAAGTGCCTATCGGTGGGCGGGCGGAATTCGGTGCTGTGCTTCCTTACCTACGGAATTGGCCGACCGAGTGGTCGAGCGAAGAACGCGCAACCTGTGTACGTAGCTCCCCAACGTCGGAGCAGAGACGCGCGGTCTACCGTGTCGCCTCCGGCTTCCTGTTCAAACTCGGGTAGCTCGGGTCGGCTCCCCATGCTTCGACCTCTTTCAGGAAGTTGCCTGTGCCGAGAAGGCCGGCCGCCCAGAGAAACGCCCGATCTCGTTCCGGGACTTCTTGAAGACGGAGCCATCGGACGTCGATTAGAATCTCGCGGCCGGCGGGGACTTCCGGGTCGCTGCCAAGGGTCGGCATCTGATTCTCGATTTCAACGAGGAAGGAGTATGTCTCGTCGTCAGGTGCATAGCAGGCGTGGGAAGTCTGCCGCACGACGACTCCGCTGACATTGCACTCCTCCCGCAACTCCCGAAGAGCGCCCTCTTCGGCGGTCTCGCCAGGCTCTTGTGCCCCACCGGGCAAACACCACCACTCTCCCTCGTCGTTCCGGTGCTTGACCATCCGAACCGCGTTGCCCCTCACAACAATCGCTTGGGCGCGTGGCGTCTTCACCCTTGACAGAGCCGTCCGCGCTTCAGTCGCCTTCATCTGGACCACGGCGCTGCTGCATTCAATCTGGATCCGATCACGACGCGATTGTAGGACTCGCGGGCGGGGATGTCAAATCCACGGCAGAAGGCTGGCGGCCTATGGCTCGCGGCTTACGGCTAGGTCAGACGTTCGCGTTCGCTTGCTGCCAACTGCAAGCCGACGCGCAGCGTCGCCCGACCGAGGGGCCTTTTCTGCGCCGTCCCGTTCGCCGATCTGCGACTTGGAATCTAGAATCTGGAATGGGTCGGCTGGTAACTCGCGCCCACGGCTTGGGCTTCTTGGCTCTCACCTCATTGTGCCTTCTCGACCGCCATCACCACCGCTTCATCGGTGTTCTCGATCCTGGGTTTGCCGGTTGAATCATGCAGCATCCGATTGCTGTAGAATTCGGGCGGCACGTAGCCTGGGCGGTTCAGTCCCTTGAAGTAGATGACAAGCCCACCCTTGTCTTCGTGTGGCTTCGGCTTGCACCTCCCGTCCGTACGTGGCAGCGGGTAGGTCACGCGGCCGGTGGCGAACCATACGCCATCCGGCGCGTTGGTGTAGATGTCCACGTTGGCCGGCGTCTTCTCGACCAACGCCAGGGCCTTGCGGTTGCGCCACTCGGGGGTGTTGAAGCCCGTCCCACCGGTGGCAAGAACGTGCGGATTCCAGATATGTGCCGCTGAGGCCGCAGTGAATGCGGCGAAACCGGCATAGACCGCCCAGCGGACAGGACGGTTGGCCAACACTATCGCCGTGGCGGTCAACAGGCACGGCACCAGCAGCACGTGGGCCGCAAGCTGCATCCGCCCTTCCAAGTCGCCGGCGACGTAGAAGAAACCGCCGAAGCCGGTGAGCAGCAGGAACGTCAGCGCCGCCAGCGGCGTCCGGTTCGGTACTTCCCGCAGCTTCCTCCAGTAGACCAACGCCACTACTACGAACCCCAACATCGGCCAGCCGCCAAGCATCCCCGCCGCACCGGAGAGAGAACGCCAGAGACTATCCAGGCCGCGCTGAACACTGAAGCCCGACAGTTGGTCGCCCTCGCCTGCCAAGAGCATCCACAGCCCCGTGGCTGCCGCCCCCGGCAGCAGTGCCTGCCAGTATCTCGGTTTACGCCACGCCACGGCCACACCGGTAAGCGCGAATATGCCGACATGTCGCGTCAGGGCCACGGCCACGCCGGCAACGGCAACGCACCAGAGCCATCGATTGTTGGTCTCGGCCCTCGTCGCCGCATATATCAGCAACAACACCAGCGCTGCGAAGGCCACCTCAGACAACGCAAACATGGCTCGCGCGAGGAGCGCCGGAGATAGCGCCGTTGCGCCGGCTACGAACCACGTGAACCAATCAACCCGGTCGCGCCATTGGCGCACCAGGAGCCACGTCATGACGAAGATTGCTGCTATGGCCAGAAGATTCACCGCCACTGCCGCAGCCGTCATACTACGCACCAGGGCCATCGAGCCGGCCAGCAGCATCGGATACAACGGCATCCACGTCGTCGCCGGCTTGTCCAGGCCGGTAGTGAAGCCTCTGCCATGCACCAGATTGCTCGCCGTGGCAAGGTACTCCGCGCCGTCGGGCGTAACGACCAGGCGAGTCATTGAAGGGACGCAGGCGACAAAGGCAACAGCGAAGGCAACGAAGACGACACCGAAAGCGACGAAGGCGGGGCGGGACCTCGGGCCGTGCTCCTTCTGCAGTCCGGTCTGGTTCGGCTCGTGCATGGCTGGATTGTAGGAATCGCGGGCCGGGAAGTCAATAAGACTATCCGCAGCAGGTGAATTCAGAAGTCAGAAATCCGCAGCCCGGCAACTGCGAACTGGGGACTGGGATATGACCTTGGGCGCGCATGCGCCTCACCGGCAACTTTGCGCCGGAGGCGCGTCACGGCCTTCGCTCAGGGCAGGGCAGTAGACCGCGCGGCGGCGGTTGACTTCCGGTACTCCTCCTCATAAGATTGAACCGTGCCTTCGGTCGCCCAGTGCAGCGTCCGGCGTTGCGCCGTTGCTCGGCTTGCGGCTTGCTTATTCACGTTCTTTGTAGTCGCGGCCCCGGCGCTGGTTGTAGCGACTCACCATCACGACGATGGCAGGGAGCACGACGACTGCCCGACATGCCAGTTAGCCACCGCTCCGGCTGCCCCCGCCGCAGTCGCGCTATACCCACAGCCTGAGATTTCCTGCGCGGAAGCAGCTCCGGTGCCGGTCTGTGAGTCGTCGTGTCTGGTTCTTGACTCCAGCCCTGACGCACCCCGGGCCCCACCGTCCTTCTGACCCGCTGACAACCGTCCGGAGGCAAGTCTGAAAGCCGCCGGGAGACCGGCGAATTGAAGTACACCTATTGCTTGAGAGGATACAATGAGACTGGAAACTAGAACGGTCGCCGTCCTGTTGCTGCTTACCACTGCTGCCTGGGCCGTGCCGTCGCTGACCATCGCCTATCACCGCGAGGACCACGCGGCGCCGCTTTTCGACGCCTGCCTCTACCCCAAGGACTTCCGAGCCAGCTACGGCCTGTATCTGAAAGAAGTCAAACCGCATGAGCTCTACACTCTCCTTGACGGCAAGAACAGCACGTTGTCGCTCAGGCTGGCCTCTTTCGACACGGACTCCGCAGTCCTTGC
>CAZVCQ010000366.1:0-3710 GCA_964626085.1 uncultured bacterium | reverse complement strand
CGAGTTGGAGAAAGTCACCGGGCGGAAACTCGAGCAGTTGCACATTGTCGGCGGGGGAGCGCGCAACTCGCTTCTCTGCCAGATGACGGCCGATGCGCTTGGGTTGCCGGTGTTGGCCGGCCCGGCCGAGGCCGCCGCCATCGGCAATATCATGGTTCAGGCAATGGCCGCAGGCCTGGTCGCAACGCTAGAGGGAATACGCACTGTTGTGCATGATTCGTGTACGCTTACGCAGTACCAACCGAGGCCATCACCGCATTGGGACACGGCCTTTCGGTGGTTCTGTGGTTTGTTAGGAGGCTAGCTCATGGATGATAGTCAAGTGGAGCAGGTTTTCTCCTGGGCGAATGAGAAGTATCAGAGTATCGGGGTGGACGTCGAGGCAGCACTCCGCCGACTGAGCTACGTCCCGATATCGGTTCACTGCTGGCAGGGAGATGACGTTGTCGGGTTCGAGCCGAACCGGGCGACGCTCGCCGGTTCCGGGTTGGCCGTGACCGGTTCCTATCCGGGACGCGCGCGCAATCCTGCCGAGTTGCGGAAGGACCTCGAGAAAGCGCTGTCCCTGATTCCGGGCAGGCATCGCGTAAACCTGCACGCGATGTATGGTGAGTTCCCGGGGGCAGTCGACCGCGATGCAATCAGGCCAGAGCATTACCTGGACTGGCTCGATTGGGCGCGAGACCACGGGTTGGGATTCGACTTCAATGCGACGCTCTTCGCGCATCCGAAAGCTCAGTCGGGTTTCACCCTGAGCAGCACGGACGAGAGTGTGCGCCGGTTCTGGGTTGAGCATGTGCGACGGAGCCGGGAGGTCGCCGCTTTCCTTGGCCACGAGCTGGAGAATCCGTGCATCCACAACCTCTGGATCCCTGACGGCGAGAAGGACACGGTCACTGATCGCTGGGAGCGAAGGAGCATTCTGCGCAAGTCTCTCGACGAAGCGTTCTCCTACCCCTACCCAGTGTCGGAGATGAAGGACTCGCTCGAGGGCAAGCTCTGGGGGATCGGTAGTGAGTCGTTTGTAGTGGGCTCATACGATTTCTATCTTGGCTACGCTCTCAGCCGAGGCATGATGCTCTGCCTGGATACCGGTCACTTTCACCCAACCGAGTCGGTAGCCGACAAGGTCTCCGCCCTGCTGCAGTTCACCGGCGAGTTGCTGGTTCACGTCAGCCGCGGCGTGCGTTGGGATTCTGATCATGTGGCAGTGTCAGATGATGCCTTGCGAGAGTTGGCAACCGAAGTAGTTCGGGCCGGAGCTCTCAAACGTGTCCACTTCGCATTGGACTACTTCGATGCAGGTGTGAACCGGGTGGCGGCCTGGGTCATCGGCGCGCGGGCCACGCTCAAAGCGATTCTCGTCGCCTTGCTGGAACCTGCCGCTCGCCTATGCGAGCTTGATCCAGCGGGCAGGCTCGCATTACTCGAAGAGGCCAGAACAATGCCGTTGGGGGCAGTCTGGGATTACTACTGCCTCAGTGCCGGCGTGCCGCCGGCGAGCGAGTGGATGACCGAAGTGCGCAAGTACGAGACCGAGGTTCTGAGTGACCGTCACTGAGAGAACTCAAGCTCAAGCCCGGACCCAGGCGGTCAGCCGATAGCCGTGAGCCGCAATCTCCCGTATCCTGATTCCCGGCCGTGGACGCGTTGGTGGTGGTTCAATGTCGAACTGCGCGAGGAGGACATCCGGGGCCAGCTTGAATGGCTGAAGGACAACGGGTTCGGCGGAGTTGAGCTGGCGTTCATATACCCGCTGCCCGAACAGAAGCGGGGTCCGGACTTCCTGAGCGCAGGATGGTCTCAGAAAGTCGCGTACGCCAAGCACTGCTGCAAGGCACTGGGCCTGGGATGTGACTTCACGTTCGGGACGCTGTGGCCTTTCGGAGGCACGTTTGTTTCTGAGGCTGATGCCTCGCAACGGTTCGATGGGCCTTCACCGCAGCGTCTGGGCCGCTCGTGGGAGCTGCCTGAGGAGGGGAGAATACTGAATCATCTTGACCGCAAGGCATTCGGCCACTACGCGGAGAAGATGCTTGTTGGCCTCTATCAGGCTCTTGGCCAGCCCCTTAGTCCCTATGTCATTCCGAGCGAAGCGAAGCGCAGTCGAGGAATCTCGTCTGAGAGACCCCTCGACTCGTCAGACTCGCTCGGGGTGACAGATTCCCGGAGGTCCGGCCTCTTCTGCGACTCGTTCGAGGTCGAGGCCGACGGGCTGTGGACAGCCGGATTCGGCGAGCGGTTTCACGAGCGGTTCGGGTACGACCTGCTGCCTTTCATGCCAAAGCTCGATGAGCATCCTGACATCCGCTATGACTATCGGAAGCTCATTGCCGACTACGTCCTGCACGAATTCTACGAGCCGTTCACTGAGTTCAGCCACAGCCACAACTCGTTCACTCGGGTTCAGTGCCACGGCGCGCCGGCTGATTTTCTGGCCGCGTATGCTGCGGCGGATGTCCCGGAGTCAGAGGCGATCCTGTTTGACTCTGAGTTCAGCCGTATTTCTGCATCGGCTGCCGCGTTGGCAGGTAGGCCCGTCGTATCTGCCGAAGCGTTCACCTGCCTGTACGGCTGGGTTCCGTATCCGGGGCCGGGTCCGCATCAGGGCGAGGAGCAGATTGCCGACCTGAAGCTGCTGGCCGATGCGCTGTTCGCCAACGGCGTGAACCACATCTTCTGGCATGGGATGCCGTATCAGCCACAAGCTGCAAACCACAAGCCTCAAGTCGGGCAGAGGAATCGGTTCTATGCCAGTGTGCATGTCGGACCGGACGGTTCGTTGGCAGGGGAACTGCCGGAGTTCAATGGCTATATGGAGAGGGTCTGTTCGGCAATGAGGCTCGGGCGGCCGTACTCCGATGTGGCTGTGTATCTGCCGCTGGAAGACCAGTGGATGAGGGGCGAGCTGCCAAAGGAACAGCAGAAGCCGAGTGCCAGGTACCATTGGGAGATGCACTATCTCAGACTTCCCGCGGAACTCCAAGGCCGCCAGCCACTGTGGGTGTCGGTTCCGTTTCTCGAACAGGCCCGTTTCGAGGATGGCGTGCTCGCGGTCGGCGATGCGCGGTTCGGGCTGCTCTACGTCGACTGCGAGTGGCTTGACAGCGATGGCCTCGCCCAGATCTCGCGTTTGGCAAAGGCAGGGCTACCGGTATGTCTCAAGCGGACACCGAAGCGGCCAGGCAGGGTCGTGGACAAGCGTTCGGCGAAGGAGTATCAGTTGACTTTGGAGGCGCTGACTCGACTCAACAATGTGAGCAGCGACCTTGGCAGTCTCAGCCAGGAACCGCCCCTGGTGTCGGGACGCGATGCGCCTGACTTCTGGTGCCGCGTGGTTGACGATGAGATGCTGTTCTTCTTCGGGCATCCGGCCTCGCGCGCCCTGACCTACCCGATGCGGTATGGCCAGGCAGCTGCGGCCGGGCGAACGAGCCGGGATCTGAAGTTCAACCTCGGCGGCAGCGCCTCAGCATTCGAACTGTCCACTGAGTTCGAGTCCTGCGAGTCCCTGTTGCTTCGCGTGTCACGGACCGGCCGCGTTGAGCGGCTCGTCACCGGCTACGCGCCACCGGTTTCCATCAGGGACTGAACCGGCGTAGCCACGGGATACGCACCCGCGTCCTGGGCAAAGGCCATCTAGGCCCCCAAAGCATTCCCTAAACCCGACATTGAGTCACAGGATCGACTGGATTTCGCGCCCGACGGCC
>CAZVCQ010000365.1:0-3724 GCA_964626085.1 uncultured bacterium | reverse complement strand
TTCATTCTGATTTCGTGTCTTCGTGGCCATCTATTTCGGATTCGAGGCTGCCGCGCCGGCTTGACTTCGCCCCTTCGCAGAATATCCTTGACCGCAATGGGAGCTTCACCTCCTTCAACGGTGGTAGACCTCGTCGAGCGGTGTGGGCCGTCGGAACGGCCCCAAGGTCATATCGCTCGTGACCGCAAGGTCTTCCTGTCCCTTGACTACAAAGAAGAACAGTTCCGTGCTGGGCTATTCGGCCTTTTGGCCCGGAGGCCGATATTCGTGGTGTGAACTAACATGACGTTCTTGACTCTGCTGGTCGTCTTGACGCAGACAATCTCAATAGGCGTTGTGGATGAGCCTATAGCTCTCGCCAACGGAACTCGGCTGCTGCCGGGCGACCGAGTGCTGGCAATCCATGACTCGACCCATCCTTGGCTGGCTTTCCTGCCAACTGGGGACTTCCACTCCACAGATAGCTCAAAGATCATAATCGCGGGCGAGTGGCACCCATCCAACTTCGACCCAGGCAAGCGTCCAGATGCGGAGTCCGGCGGCTGGAGCGAGCCGGATTGGCAGTCAAAGCGCGTTCCGTGGCGCGCACAACGAGCATGGCGCATCTACGTGTTTGACCGAGACCGGTCCGCCGCGTTCAGCTATCGCGACAGCTCATTCTGGGGCCCCTTGCCTCCGGCGCAGGCGGACGGCTGGTTCCCGCTGACGCGCCAACAGGTCTTGAGTTCGATATCCGGCACCGACTCAAGCGGGGTGCGAACGCTGCTGGATATGGCGGACGCCATGCGACGCGGCCGGAGTCGTCTGTGGATTCACGAGCCGCCAGACAGCATGCAGCAACGTAAGGCGCTACGCTTGTATGAGCTAACCCTCGAGACAAGCAGGCGGCATGGCTATCGAGAGATCGCCGCCAACGCGATACTGACACTGGTGACGACGGACCTTGAGCGCCGAGATACGACCATGGCGCTGACTCGGCTCGGGCGTGCCGCGAAGGAATTCGTCGGGGTCAAATCCAAATTCGGAAGAGCGGATGCCTTCGCGACGTGGCAGATGATGGAGCTCGCCCGGGGCCAGAAGCAGACCGCACGAGTGAATTCCTTGGCTCGGAGAATCGTCGTCACATACGCGGACGAGGCTGGCACGTACGCCTCACGTTCTGTCTGGTTTGATGTCGAGGCGGCAGACCGCCTGCTACAGGCCGCGGCCGGTGTGGAATCACAGGCCACCGCTGCTGCCGAGTTTCTCCTCAAATCGGCTGGTTTGGCGGTCAGATACCGAGGCTATGGGGGGTTGATTCGTATTCGTCTACAGCACTCCGACAGACTTGGCGCCCTGGCTGTGGCACGCGAGGCGTTGTCCCTGCCGCATTCTGCCAAGTGGCAAGTCTTCGCTCCGCTGAGCGACGACCGTTTCAGGGACCCCGAATCTCACGACTTCAAGAATGAGTTCATGGACTCGCTAGATGTCTGGTTGCCATTTGATGACTTACGTCAGCTCTACGGTGGCGCTTGCGACTCAGGAGATACTATGGCATCCAGGGATGCCGCACGCTGGCTCGGGAAGCAGATTGAGCTAGGACGGACGCCCCCGCGGGCCGGTCTTCTCGATCAGGTTGGGCCACGTAGCGGCCCGGACGAGTTCAGGCGTGCCCTGCTTGGCTCGATCACGTCCACTCCACAGGTAAGGACAGTGGCAGAGTGCACTCTCTACACCCGCATTCCGCGCGGATTCTGGCAGAAGCCTCGGCTAGTGGCTATCCAAATGCTCCCCAGCAACAGCCTTGTCCAGCCATCAGTGTGGTTGGATGGGCTGATTCGGGTAGCGACTCCGGATGGATCGTCTGGGTGGATCTCAGCACATGCTCTTTACGGGGCCGTCAGCGTGTGGGATATCCCGGCTGCCGAGATGGTCGAACCCCAAGCCCTTGCCGATATTAACGGCGACGGAGTGAAAGACCTCGGCTTGAGTGCGGCTGACCTACTTGACGGGAAGGGCCTCACTATAGTCCGTCCTCCCGACCGCAAATACGGTTGGCTGACCGGGTTCTTCAGGCGCAAATGGGTGGAACTGCGGCAGGATTCGCTCTGGCTGCGTGGCGTCGGGGCAGACACAGTGCCGAAAGCCCTGCCAACGGCTAGAAAGACGAAAAAGGGATCCTGCATACCGGGGTCGTGTTTCTACTTCGTAGCGATGCCCGGACCTGGTGACTCGCTCGCCTACGTGTCTGCGGCGAGCGAACGAGGTGCCGTCTGGACATCACCTATCTCGGTTAGCAGGGCCTATGCTGTTGGCGTCCACCAGATCGATTCCGTTCTCATCGTTCTTCAGGAGAAGGGCATGTGGCTGTTGTCCGCTGCGAACGGAGCATTGCACGGACAAGTAGCGGCACGGATATACCTCAAATCGTGGCGTGGCGTCTTCTTCAACCGATCAGGCTATGCGATGGCCGAAGGCGACAGCGTCATCTTTCGCAACTACTCTGGCTCAGAGAGCATTGGCGTCACAATGGCCAAAAGCGATGTCAAGTTCTTCCCGCCCTTTGCTGCGTCCCTCGAGTCCGACGTATGGGGGGTGGGTAACTTCGGTCAGCCACTGTGGCCGGTCGCGTCTGAAGCCATCCCGGTCATCCGCTATGTCCGCCGATACGACGGCGAGCGTTCGCGCTATGACATCACCATGCATCTGGTTTCCTTGCAGCATGGCAGGGAACTGGCCGCAATCCCGATCTCCGAGAACTCGGCCGACTGCCGATACGACGAACATGGCGTCTATGTCTCCGACGACAGCGGCTTTCGGGCAGTCACGTGGGAAGGATCGCCGTTGCCGGTCGCAGACCTGCCGTACCTCTCATTTCCAATCTGGGACGATGACCGGATCGTCGCCTACTACTCAAAGCCAATGGGTGTGATGCTGAAGGCTGAGACGGCTTCGATGCTTGCTGACGCACTAGCGGCGGCAAGGCGTGATGGCGGAGGCGGCCGCGATGAGTGAGCCGCTGATGCCGAAGCACGGAGGTTATCGAAAGCTGAAGAGTTTCCAAGTAGCCGAGCTGGTCCACGATGTCACCGTGCGCCTCTGTGACCGCCATACTTGACACTACTATTCGGTTTCGCGACTGCGGCAGGCGGCCGTGGTCGATGTCCGTGCCGACCGCTGACCGTGCTTGACGCGGGCGCAGTTTCCTGTATCTACTGAGTATCACAATTCGCAGGTTGCAGTCGGCGGCAGAAGAGAACCGCCAAGGACGCCAAGAACGCCGAGGTCGGCGTGAAGGCAGAATCCGGAGGATGTGTTCTGAGTGATATCGAGATTGCGCAGAAGGCGAAGCTGAGGCCGATTGCCGAGATTGCGGCCGGGCTCGGGATCACCGACCCGAACCTGATTCTGCCGAACGGGAACTACAAAGCGAAGTTCTCGGTCAGGCTGCTGGACCAGTTGAAGGACAAGCCGGTCGGGAAGCTGATTCTTGTTACGGCAGTCACGCCGACCAAGTACGGCGAGGGTAAGACTACCGTATCGACCGGGCTTTCGATGGCGTTCAACCGGCTGGGTAAGAAGTCCATCGCCGTGCTGCGCCAGCCGTCGCTTGGGCCGGTGTTCGGCATCAAGGGCGGGGCCGCTGGGGGCGGGTATTCGCAGGTGCTGCCGATGGAGGACATCAACCTTCATTTCACCGGCGACTTCCACGCGGTCACGTCGGCGCACAATCTGCTGTCGGCGA
>CAZVCQ010000364.1:0-3731 GCA_964626085.1 uncultured bacterium | reverse complement strand
GGACGGGGGCGTATGTCAGTACTGCGGGCGACGGGGAGCGCTGATGACGACCGACCACGTCATCCCCCGGTCGTCAAGCGGCACCGACACCTGGGAGAACCTCGTCTGCGCCTGCACCGAGTGCAACTCCCGCAAAGACAACATGACGCCCACCCAGGCGATGATGCCGCTGCGCCGGAAGCCGAAGAAGCCACATTACTTCACCTTCGCCATCGCCAGCCTGGGCGACGTGCCGGACGGGTGGCGGCAGTATCTGTTCATGAGTTGATGCATGATGCATGATGCGTAATGCATGATGCATGATGCCGTCATCGTGATTCTGGCCGGCTGTGCTCTGAGCGCGTCGGCGGCTCCGCTTCTCATCTCTCGCGTCGAGACAATCGTTAGCCCCCCGAACCCGAAGTTCACGCTGGTGTCGGGTCTGAGTGCCGGCGACCCGCTCGATTCGGCGGGATTGAGCCGGGCTGAGGCGCGAATCACCGACCAGCTTGCGGCCGAGGGCTACGTTTCGGCCGGCGTTGAGGCCAGGACCGTACTCAGGGGAGATTCCGTCACGGTACGGTTCCTGGTTCAGACCGGGAGGCCGGCCCGCATCGGCGGGTGGCGCGTCAGTGAGGACTCGGGCATTCCGGTGGAGAGGTTGTTGCGTTCGCTGCCGGGGCGGGGCGTCCGGTTCAGCCGGGCGGTCGTGGACCGTGCCGCGGCTTCAATACTGTCGACTTACGAGAACAGCGGGTATCCGTTTGTCGCGGTGACGCCTTTGGCGCTGGCTCAGGAGAGCGGGTACGTGTATCCGGGCCTTCAAGTCACAGCCGGGCCGCAGGTCGAGGTTGCATTCTTCGAGTTCGCCGGCCAGGCCGGCACGAAATCTGGACTGCTGAAGCGCGTTGCCGGCTTCTCCCGAGGCAGCTACTCCAGTACCACGACAGCGATCTGGCGTCAACGGCTGGAGCAGAGCGGGCTGGTTGTGGTCGATTCCGAGGCGATAGTGAAAACACCGGAGACAGTCCCCGGGCGGGGGCAGGTTCCGCCCGACGCGTACGGAGTCAGGTTCTGGGTCACCGGCCGACGCGTCAATAGTGCCAGCGGTGTTGCCGGCTACTCGCCGGCCGACCGGAAACTCACCGGCCTGGCGCGGATTTCGTTCCATAACCTCTTCGATACCGGGCGTCGGTTGGAGGCTGGCTGGCAGTCGGCCTATACCCGGACCAGCTATCGACTGAGCTACACCGAGCCCTGGGTGCTCGGGACGTCGATTGACGTGACCGCGAGTGCACGGCAGCAGACGGTTGACACGACGTCGGCTCAGACGAACCTGGCCCTGATGACCAGCGCTCCGGCTGCAACCTGGACAACGGTCAGCTTGGAAACCGGCTATGACCGGTTCACGGATGTCCTGAGCCGGACCACCGCCAACGTCGTGTGGGCTGGCACCGGCGTTGTCCTGGACTCGCGCGATTTCCCTCCCAATCCGAGGAGCGGAGTCAGGATGAGTGCATTCACCAGGGTCGGCAGCCGGGCGACCGACTCGACCGGTTCCGGTGCCATCGCACATGCTGAGCTTGGCCTGACCGGGTTTCTGCCCTGGGGACGGAGCCTTGCCTGGTCGAACTCAGTCGGGCTGCGGGCCGTCTACTCGGCGATGGCCCTGACCGAGTCCGAGCTCTACCGGTTGGGTGGGCCCGGGACCGTGCGCGGCTACCGTGAGGATGAGTTCACCTCTACCCGCGTCGGCTGGTTCAGTACCGAGTTACGCTACAGCCTCGACCGGACGTCGAGTGTCTTTCCGTTCCTGGATGCCGGTGTGTATCAGGATTCCCTCGGCTGGCAGGTCAGGCCGGGATACGGGGCGGGCACGAGGGTTGCCACGCAGGTGGGCGTCCTCGGGCTCGACTACGGCATCGCGTTCCGTGACAGCCCGCTGCGGGGCAAGGTGCATCTGAGCTATGATGTGGCGTTCTAGGGAATGACTAGTGACAAAGCAGTAGGGTTCCGGGGTTCGAGGGTTCCGGGGTTCAGGTGTCCGGCCTGACCCCCAGAACCCTTGGCTCCCTGAACCCTCAGTAGTGATGACTGGAGGTCGACTTTGAGCGTACTTGAGGCGTTGGTGCTGGGTCTTGTTCAGGGGATCACTGAGTTCCTGCCGGTTTCGAGTTCCGGGCACCTGGCCGTGCTTGAGCACCTGTGGAATCTGCCGGCCGCGTCCCGGCTGCCGCTGACAACGATGCTGCACGGGGCGACCGCACTCGCGGTCATCTTCTACTTCGCGCCGCTGCTGGTGCGGCTCATCCGCGGGCTATGGGCGCGCGACGCCGCCCGGCGCGTTGCGAGCTGGCGGATGGTTGGGTTCCTCGCGCTCGCCTCGGTTCCCGCCGCGGTGATTGGAGTGGCGTTCGGCGACATGATTGACCGGGCGTTCTCAAGCCCGCTGCTCGTCGGCTTGATGCTGTTGGTGACCGGCGGGGTCCTCTTCGGTACCCGCTTCGCTCCGGTGGGGCACTTGGGCCAGTCTTCAACCGGCGACAGCCCCCGCGAGGTTGGATGGATTCGTGCGTTGCTGGTGGGTATCGCCCAATCCATCGCGATTCTGCCCGGCATCTCGCGGTCCGGCGCAACGATAGCAAGCGGGCTGTATCTGGGGATGGGGCGGGAGCAGGCGTTCGAGTTCTCCTTCCTGCTGGCGATTCCGGCCATCACCGGCGCCTTCCTCCTGGAGGCCCGAAAGGTGGACCTGGCCCTGCTCAATCCTTCAGCCCTTGCCGTTGGGATGGTAGCGGCGTTCGTTGCCGGGTTGGCGGCGCTCTTCGTGCTTGCCCGGGCCGTTGCCGGCCGGAAGCTCCACTGGTTCGGTTTCTACTGCTGGCTGGCCGGGCTGGCGACGATTGTCTTCGTGCGGTAGGCGAGCTCAGAGGCTCGGGACACGACCGGATGCGAAAGCAGGGGACAGTCCCCGTTTTCGCCGCCATGTCCCTACCTAGCAGAGTTGGCGCGTTTCGGTATTGGTGACTTCGACGCGGCGGTCGCGGTCCACGTATTCAATCAGTTTGGACGTGGTGCTCTGAAGCATGCGCCAGTTAGTGTTGACCAGCACGACCGCCAGTTTCGCCCGCTGCCACTGGTCCTGGTACTCAACTTCGGCGATCGCGATATTGAATTGGCGGCGCAGCCGCTCGCTCAGGCTTGTCAGTATGCGACGTTTGTCTTTGAGCGACTGGCTTTCCGCGATGAAGCAGTCGAGAAGGAGCAGGCCGACAGCCACAGAGTTAGGAGTTAGGCGTTAGCAGTTAGGAGCAGAACACGGAAGGAGGCAGTCTTCGATGGTACAGCTGATTCCTCTCTGCTAACTGCTAACTCCTAACGGCTAACTAGTTCTCTTGACTTCCTCAATCTTGTAGAATTCGAGGGTGTCACCTTCGACCAGTTCGTCTACGCCCTCAATACCGACGCCGCACTCGTAGCCGGTTTCGACTTCCTTGACGTCATCCTTGAAGCGCTTGAGCGAGGTGACCTTGCCGTTGTAGATTTCCTTGCCGCCACGCATTACCCTGACTTTGGCGTCGCGGCCGATCTTGCCCTTGGTGCAGTAGGAACCGGCGATCATGCCCAGCTTCGGCACGCGGAAGATCTGGCGGACTTCTGCCGACCCTAGCTCGACTTCCTTCTCTTCCGGTTCGAGCATCCCGAGCATTGCGTTCCGGATGTCTTCGATGGCGGCGTAGATTATCCGGTAG
>CAZVCQ010000363.1:0-3737 GCA_964626085.1 uncultured bacterium | reverse complement strand
AATCACGACCACCTCGTTGGTAGCCCAGTTTGCGACGTAAATCCGGTTCGTCACCGGGTTCACGGTCACGCCCTTGGCACCGGAGTCCACCGGCACCTGCGTCGTGCCGTTGGTGTTACCGTCTATTACCGTCACGAAGGAACTCCCGGAGTTCAACACGTAGGCTTTGCTCGTCACCGCGTTCACCGCCACGGCCGTCGGCTCAATCCCTGCCGGCAGTTGGACATAGAACCCATCCCAGGCGTGCAATAGCGTCACGTCGCCGCTCGACCAGTTCGCGACGTAGATCTTGGTCGCGACCACGTCCACCGCCACCGCGACCGGGTTCACGCCCGCGGGCACCGTGGTTGTGCTATTGGTCGCGCCGTCGATGACCGTCAGGTTGCTGCTGCGGTAGTTCGCGACGTAGACCTTGTCCGTGACCGGATTCACCGCCAGGGACCGGGGCTGGTCACCCACCGCCACGGTCTTCGTGTCGCCGGTCGCGCCGTCAACTACGGTCACGTCGTTGCTCTCATGGTTCGCGACGTAGACCTTGTTCGTTCTCGGGTTCACCGCCACCGCAAAAGGGTTGCCCCCTGCGGGCAGCGATGCCTTCCAGTCGCTCTCTCCGTCGATGACCGTCACGGTGTTGCCGAGCCAGTTCACGACGTAGACCTTGTTTGTTATCGGATTCACCGCGAGTGCCCATGGGGTTGTGTCCGTGGGCACGGTGGTCGTGTCGTGGGTCGCGCCGTCCATAACCGTCACGCTGGCGCTGCCCTGGTTCACGACGTAGACCTTGTTCGTGACCGGGTTCACCGCTACCGCAAAAGGGCCGACGCCGGCCCAGACCGTATCCACGGCGTTGGTCGCGCCGTTAATCTCAATCACTTTGCCGTTGCCGCCGCCCGCGACGTAGATCTTGTTTGTGGCCGGGTTCACCGCTATGGCATCAGGGTCGGCGCCCACGGGCACCGTGGTCGTGGCGTTGGTCGCGCCGTCGATGACCGTCACATCGTCGCTGGAGTAGTTCACGACGTAGATCTTGTTGGTGACTACGTTCACCGCCAAGGCCCAGGGGCTTGTTCCTACCGGCACCGTCCTGGTGCTGTCAGTCGCGCCGTCGATTACCGTTACGATATCCAAATCCTGATCCGCGACGTAGATCTTGTTCGTGATGGGGTTCACCACCACCGCACGGGGATGGAGACCTGCGGATATCCTCTTGGTGCTGTTGGTCGCCCCGTCGATCACCATCACGTCCCCATCGACAAGGCTATCACCCCACACGGCGACGTAGATCTTGTTCGTCACCGGGTTCAACGCTACCGCCGACGGGTTGGTGCCCGCGCGCAACATGGTTGTGGCGTTGGTAGCTCCGTCGATGACCGTCACAGAGTCGTTGTCGTACATGTTGCCCTTGCACGCGACGTAGATCATGTTGGTGATCGGGTTCACTGCTATGGCAAAAGGCAAGCTGCCCACAAGTACCGCGCTCGTCTTGTTGGTTGCGCCGTCGATTATCTTGACGAAGTCGCCGGTCTCACTGCCGACATAGATCTTGTTGGTTACCGGGTTCAACGCCACGGAACTGGGGAATGGACCCACGCGTATCGTGGCTGTGACCCAATCCGCAGAGGCGACGCCGATGAGTACGGTAACCGCCAGGAAGACTGCCAGCGCCCTGACTGAACGTCCCTTCGATTCTCTCATCGTTCCTCCCTACTTCGTAATCACAACCTTGGTGGTGGCTGACAGCTCACGGCTTACAGCTGACGGCCCGGAACGGACGAAGTACACGCCCGGGCTGAGGCTGCGGACGTCGTTCGCGCCGGGCTTCAGCTCCAGCACCTTTCGCCCGTCTACGGTGAGGAGGAAGGAGAGAGGAGAGAGCGGCGCTGGCGGCATGAAGAGGATGCGACGGATGACGGTCGGCCAGGCGTTCATCGTTCCGCGTACATCGTTCATCGTTTCCTCGATTCCTCCGGCCTGATAGCGCAGGACCGAGACGTTGGATGAACCAAAGTTGGCGGTGTATACCTTGTTCTGAACCGAATTCCAGGCAAGGGCCATCGGACCCGTGCCGACTTCGATAGTCGTGTCCGCCTCGTTGGTCGCACCATCTATCACCGTCACGCTGGCGCCGCCCTGGTTCAGGCAGTAGACCTCGTTGTCCCGCGAATTGTAGCAGAGGGCGTAGGGCCCGCGACCTGCTTCCACCGTCGCAATGGGCCAGTTGGTCTCGCCATCGATCACGGTCACGTCGTCGCTGCCTTCATTCGCGCAATAGACCTTGTTGTCGGTCGGATTGTAGCAGAGAGCCCGCCCGCCGTAGCCTGCTGTAACAATATCGGCAATGACGTCCATGGCTCCGTCAATCACCGCCACAGAGCGCTGGTTGTCGTTCCAACTCGTGCAGTAGACCTTGTTGTCGGTCGGGTTGTAGCCTAGGGCGTTGCCGTTTCCGGCCAGGCTCTTGATGACGCTGTCGGCCGCAGCGTCAATAATAGTCAGACCGAAGACGTTAGCGCAGTAGACCTTATTGTTCTGCGAGTTGTAGCAGAGAACAGATAAGTACCGGCCCACAGGCACGTTGGCGATGATAGCGTTGGTGGCTCCGTCGATCACGGTCAAGCTGTCACTCCAATATTCCGCGAGGTAGATCTTGTTGCTGGTCGGGTTGTAACAGAAGGCCACGGGGCAGTGGCCGTAACCCACGTCCACGGTGGCGACAATGCTATCGGTCGCGCCGTCAATCACGCTCACGGTGTTGGCGTCCCAGTTCGCGCTGTAGATCTTGTTGTTGGTCGGGTTGTAGCAGAGAGCAAGAGGATTGCTGCCTACGGCTACGGTTGTTGTGACTCGATCAGTCTCTCCATCTATAACGTTCACCCCGCTTGCACCGGAGTCCGCGCAGTAGACCTTGTTGTCGGTCGAGTTGTAGCACAGGGCATAGGGCCAGCAACCCGCAGTCACAGTGGCAATCACGTCGTTGCTCGCGCCGTCGATCACGGTGACGTTATCGCTGTTCTCGTTCGCGCAGTATACCTTGTTGTCGGTCGAGTTGTGGCACAAGGCCTGAGACCAGTAACCTGCGGCCACAGTGGCAACGACCTCGTTGGTCGCGCCGTCGATTACGGTAACGCTACTATCGGCCGCGTTCGCGCAGTACACCCGGTTGCTGGTCGGGTTATAGCAGAAGGCCGACGGCCCCCTACCTACGGCCACGGTCGCGATGACACTGTCGGTCCGGCCGTCGATCACCGAGATGTTGTCGCTGTACTGGTTGGTGCAGTAGACCTTGTCATTGGTCGGGTTGTGGCAGAGGAGTCCAGCGCCGCCACCCATAGCCAAGGTAGCGATGACCTCGTCGGTCGTGCCGTCGATTACTGTTAAGTTACTGCTGTTCCCGTTCTTGCAGTACACCTTGTTGTCGGTCGGGTTGTAGCAAAGGACATGGGGCCAGGAACCTACGGCCACGGTGGCGAGGACCGAGTCGGTGGCGCCGTCGATCACGGTCACAATGCTGCCTCTGCCCGCACAGTAGACCTTGTTGTTGATCTGGTTGTAGCAGAGGGAACTGGGGTCGCCACCCACTGGCACGGTGGCCATGACCTCGTTGGTCGCTCCGGCAATCACGGTCAAGCTACTGTCGACACTGTTGACGCAGTAGATCTTGTTATTGGTCGGGTTGTAGCAGAGGGCGGAAGGTCTGAAGCCGACGGTCACGGTAGCGATGACCGTGTTGGTCGCGC
>CAZVCQ010000362.1:0-3738 GCA_964626085.1 uncultured bacterium | reverse complement strand
ATCTTGCGTCGCCGTGGGGCTACACGACCAAGGCGACGATGGACTCGGTCGTCCACGCCTACGAGATGACGCGCTACGGCGAGATCTGCGACCTCGCGGCATTCCAGATTTCGCGCGACCTTTACCCGGTCACGGGCGGCTCGGTCGACTGGTACTACGGTACGCGCGGCGCCCTGGGCTACGCGGTCGAAGTCTGCGACGGCCAGCCCAGCCCGCCGTCGGATATAGACACAATCAACCACGCGAACTGGACCGCGATGAAAGAGCAGATAGAGCGGGTGATGTGGGGTATCAGCGGCCGCGTGCTTGATTCGGTCTCGGGCCAGCCGGTTGCCGCCCGGGTGACCGTGAACCCACCCAACTGGTTCACGTACACCGACTCGATGGGCTACTATCACAAGAACGTCCACGACGGGACCTATAGCGTCACCTTTGAGGCCAACGGGTATCAGACCAAGACCGTCGGCAGCGTGGTGGTCCCGGCCGACACATTCACGGTCGTCGACATATCGCTGGCGCCCGACACTACGTCACCGGCCTGTGCGTTCAAGCTCATCACCGCGTATCTGAACGAGAGTTCACCCAACATCAACCCGACCTTCCCGAGCTACGCTCTGGGTCAGGCCGACGGCATCCGCTACTCCATCGGCAACGACGGCTATTGCAGCTTCGACATGGGTGACAAGACCCCGATTATCAACGGCGCCAGCTCGGACTTCTATGTCATCGAGGGAGACACCAGTCCGGAGGCGTGCAGCGTGTTCGTATCCAACGACTGGAACGGGCCGTGGCACTACGTCGGGTTCGGGACCGGCACGCAGGGCTACGACCTCTCGGTTGCGGCAATGGACACGGCCCGGTTTATCCGGATTGTGGATGACGGCAACGGCGGGTCCGGGCCCTACGCGGGGTTCGACCTCGATGCGATTGAGGCGGTCGTGGTCAACGCACCGGCCCTTTTCTACCAGGCGCAGACGTTGGTCGACTCGCCGCCCGGCGGCAACGGTGACGGTAGGCTCGACCCGGACGAGAACGCCGACATGGTGGTCGCCCTCAGGAATGCCGGGCGTCTCGGTGCCGACAGCGTCTTCGCGGTGCTCCGGACCACCGACGCATACGTCTCGGTGTCGGACTCGACCGGTTACTACGGCACGATTCCCTCCGACTCGACGCTGGACAACAGCGCGGACCGCTTCCACATTGCGGCCGCCGCGAATACGCCGCAGGAACACCAGGCCCAGATGCGGCTGTACCTCACCGGCACGGGTTACTCCGACAGCCTGCTGTTCACGGTCACGGTCGGCGAGATACTCGCGACCGATCCGATTCCGGACGGGCCGCGGACCCCGGCGTTGTACTGGGCCTACGACGACATAGATACGCTCTACGAAGAACACCCGACCTACGACTGGGTTGAGATCAACAGCACCGGGACTCGGCTCACGTTCGCGTCGAATGACGACGTCGTCCTGGTCAACCTGCCGGCCGAGTTCGGGCCGCTGAAGTTCTATGGCGACAGCTACTCGCAGGTTTCGGTCTCGGCCGACGGCTGGATTGCCTGCGGGGACTATACCGAGGACAACTTCGACAACACCAGCCTGCCCAGCCCTTCAGCCCCGCCCGCGACGGTATTCGCCAACTGGGACGACCTCTACCCGCGCTCGGGCCCCGGCGGGGCCGGCTACGTCTACTGGTATCATGACACGGCGAGCCACCGATTCATCGTCGAATACGACAGCGTCAGATACTACGCCGGCTCGGACCGCGACAAGTTCGAGGTCATCTATTATGATACCACCGTCGTTACGCCCTCGGGCGACAACGTCATCGTGGCGCAGTACATGACCGCGGTCGGCTTCAACAACTCGACCGTCGGCATCCAGGACCCCACCCAGGCCATCGCGATCCAGGATCTCTTCAACGGTACTCTTGCCCACGGTGGGGCACCGATTGCCGCGGGCCGGGCCATCAAGTACACGACCGTATCAGCGCTCGGCGTGGCCGAACCGGCTTCAGGTGCGACGGCCAACCGGTTGACGCTGGCGAGTCTCGGCAATCCCAGCCGCGGCCGCGTGGCGCTATCCTACAACCTGCCGGTCGCCGGCGTTGCGACGCTATCGATATACGACGGCGCGGGCCGGCGGGTGAAACAACTGGTGGGCGGTCCGAGCCGGGCCGGGACGCACCGCGTGGTCTGGGACGGCACTGACAGAGAGGGACTCAAAGTCGGAGCGGGAGTCTACCTGGTGCGGCTGGTGACGAGCGACAAGTCGGTGGTCACAAAGACGGCGGTGGTACGATAGGTGGCGAAGAGGGCAAGTCAGAAGTCAAAGGCCAAAAGCCAAAAGCCAAGAGTCCCAAAGCGAAGCGCGAAGGGCGAAGGGCAAAAGGCGGCTGGCACGGTCCGGAGTTCGCCAATCTGCAATCTGCAATCTGCAATCGAAAATGCCCCTCGTAAGTCCTGGGACCACTACTTCATGGACATCGCGCAACTGGTGAGCGAGCGCTCGACCTGCCTGCGGCGCAAGGTCGGCGCGGTGCTGGTGCGTGACCGGCGGATTCTCTGTACCGGGTACAACGGCGCGGCGCACGGCTTGCCGCACTGCGACGAGGTCGGGTGCCTGCGGGAGAGGCTGCACATTCCCTCCGGGGAACGCATCGAGATCTGCCGGGGTATCCACGCGGAGCAGAACGCACTCGTGCAGGCCGCGACCTTCGGCATCAACGTCAACGGCGCGACCCTCTACTGCACGCACGAACCGTGCATCACCTGCGCCAAGATGCTCCTGAACGCGCGTATCAGGGAGTTCGTGGTCGAGCATCCCTACCCGGACGAACTCGGCCGCAAGATGCTGGTCGAGGCAGGCGTCAAAGTCCGCAAGCCGGTCTAGCCGGCTGACACAGCAGTACGGCGGCGGCCTTCAGGCCGCCGTTTCACTTCGCCTTCCTGCTTGCGGCTGTGGTGACGCTTGCGGGCCTAGCCATAGGCACCGGTGCAATTCACGTCAATATTGACAGCGTGTGGTTAGAAGTTACAATTGCATCAGCGACGCCGGGCACGGCGACGTAGTGGGAAGCCGCCGCGAATGTCCAACCGGCGCCAGACAGCACGAGCTTCTGTTCTTGTCGGGAGGCGCCTTATGTTGCCTAGTCGCGTCAGTGGTCCGTACAACCGGGCCTTCAATGCAAACATCCGGGCCGTGAGACCCTTGGCCGTGCTGTTGGCCATTCTCTGCTGCCTGTCGGCGGTGAAGGGCCAGTGGCTTGAGGCTACCGTGTTCATTCCGGATTCGTTCGGCGGTCTGAGAATGCCGAACTGCCTGGCCTATGATCCGGCCGACAACCGGGTCTTCGTGGCGGGTGAGACCACGCGGACGATACTCGTCCTCGACGCGAGGGACGGCCATCGCTTGGCCCGCATTCCGTTCGAGGCCGACATCCGCGCCCTCTGCTACAACTCAGTCAGCAACAAGATATACGCGGCGGCCGCCGACTTGGACGTGGTCGCGGTGATTGACGCGGGGACAATGCAGCTAATAAGGACCGTTCTGACCGGGGATTTCCCGGTCGCGCTCACGTACAACCCGACACTGAACCGGGTCTACTGCGCGAACTACCGGAGCGGCGACGTGGCCGTGATTGACGGCGCGGATGACAGCGTGCTCGCGGTTGTGAGGGTGGGTACATATCCGTATGCCGTCTGCTGGAACCCGGTCCGCAACGTGGTGTACAGCGCCA
>CAZVCQ010000361.1:0-3742 GCA_964626085.1 uncultured bacterium | reverse complement strand
TCGCCCGGATACCAGCGTTCTGCCGGGTCGAGGATTACGTGCGGGTCAGTCGGGAAGTTCGGACTGATGGCCATTAGACCAGTTCGCGCTCGAGATACTTGGCTCCGTGCTCCTTGAAAGAGTCCAGCGACGGGAATTGCTTGTCCGCTGCCGCCATTAGACGTGCTTGGTCCTTCTTCCTGAGCACCTCCAAGTCCTCCAGTACTACTAGGCTCCGGAAAGTCATGCCATCCAGCAGGAACTTCTGGCAGGAGATCGCCGCCAGCCTGGCAGTCGATGGGTTGTTTACCCCAAAGAGGTACACCGGACGTGGCCGGCTGTTGAAGCAGTAATCAACTTCGTACTCCTCATGGTCTGGCAATGGGAAGAACGACTTCTGTGGGCCGAAACGCACCAGCCTTGTCGTGACAAACTCCTCCAACATCTCAAAGAAGAGGCTCGCTATTACCTCCCGGCGAAAGTACCGCATGCTCGCGACCTTGGCCACCGTCTGCGCGAACTGCAGCAGTGCAGGGTAGAGCATTTCCGGCTCGACATCCATGAAAATGTTACCATTCTCCTCAGCCGCCTGATTCTCTGATAGAATGCGCCCGAGTATCTCGTTCTTTTTGGGCGTGTTCAGGTCGTATGTGTACGAGAGTCGCATCAGGGCCATCCCGTGGTCGCATAACCGCACGCGGCCACCGTTCTGCGGCGGTGCTTCGAGGAATACGTCCACCATATCGCCATCCTCGTAGTACAACGGCAACACGAGTTGAGTGATGTTGGGTCGCCGCGGGACGAACCCTATCCTGTTGTTGAACTGCTCCTTCAGGAGTTCCAAGTAGTTCATGCGCCCTCCTTGTTGGGGCTGCCAGCGAAATCCAGTTGGACGTTCACGGGGAAGTACCTCTCGAAGTCCTTCACGCCGGTCAGTCGGCAGAAGTGTACGACTGCGTCGCGGTCGGAAGCGTACTCAGACGTTGCATGGCTGTGGGCCAGCGGGTCCTGCCCGGCGTTCAACAGATCCGCGTCGGCCCGGTGGATGTGATACTCAAAGTGAGACGACGGCAGGTGTGCGCGGTTGATGTCGCCATGCGGCCCGTTGCATCGCAGGAGGGGTATGTTCCGGCCCGACTCCTTCGGCCAGTAACATAGCCCGACCGAGAAGTTCTCGGGGAAATCGCGGTTCTTTCGCAGGAACACCGAGAATGCCTCAGATCCGTCCTCCGAGGTAAGCTGCATATCGTTGCGGAAATGGCCCTGCTCCTCGGCCCAGGCCTTTTTTGGCGGGTCCGTAATCACCTTTGGCACTTCTATCAGACGGTCCAAGTCTGCTTGAGTATACTCGCTCATACTCTTACCTCCACCACCTTCGTCGTGTCGTTGCCGAAGATGTCGATGACCTTCACGCAGACTTTGTAGCGACCCTTGGCCGGGTATTCGTGGCTGACGCTGGTCATCTCAAGCGCGCGGCTCTTGCGCGTCCGATAGGCCTGCCATTCGTTCTCGAAGATGTAGTTACCGGTCCAGGCCTCGCGCTCTCTTGCCCCCTCTCCGCCTTCAGGGGGAGAGGGTTGGGGTGAGGTGGCCTTCTCAACCACTCGCACAATCTCCTTCTTGCTCTCGAAGTTGAAGTCGACGGCCCAATAGTCAATCCAGTCGGTCCACTTCTTCGTCAGCACCTCGCGCGAAACGATGCCCTTCTTGTCCTTCGATACCTTCACGACCTGCCCGCTTTCAACCGTAACCTTGGACCCGCCCGGCTTCAGCTTCTCGGCGACCGCGTCGGCATCCTCCTGCCGGTAGAACACGCCGAAGTCCTTGAGCGTCACGGTGACGGCCTTGCCCTTCACCTTCGGCTCAACCTCGACATACGCCACGTCGTAGAACACAACCTGGCCCTTGTCCACGGCGCGCTTGTCAAAGACGTCCTTTGGGATGTACTTGAGCGTCAGGCTCACGCCCTTGGCCTTGGCCTCTTCCATCACGTGCGGCACGAGCCCCATCTCGAACTCGAACCCGAGCACGTCCACGCGCGGCACGCGCAGCCTCCGGCACGCCTGCACAATCTCATTCACCTGAGAAAGCGTTACCGGCGCATCCACCGGCCCGACCACAATCATCGTCCCGGCCCGCTTCCCATGAAACGGCGGCATCTGGAACACCCGTTCGGCCTTGTACGCCGAGAGGATGAGCGTCAGGTAGTGTTCTTCCTTCTGCAGGGTCAACGCCTTCTTCTGTTCCTCGGGCAGGCTCGGGTCTATCCCGATGAAATACTGCCGCTCGTACTTCCCGAGGTTCAGAATCTCAAACGCCCGATACGGCTTGTTCGCTGCCTTCAGTTCCCGCTGCACGCCTATCAACCGCTTCCGCGACGTATGAATGGCAAACCTGCCAAGGTCGCAGCCAATCCACTTCCGCCCCAGCTTCTCGGCCACGGCCATCGTCGTCCCCGACCCGCAGAAGATGTCCGCCACCAAATCGCCCTCCTTCGACGATGACTTGATGACCCGTTCGAGGAGGGCTTCAGGCTTCTGCGTTTGGTAATTCTGGTACTCGTCAGCCATGGAGTTGATGACGTCGATGTCATCCCAGAAATCCGATACATAAACGCCCTTCGCTTCCGCAAGGTAGTACTTGAGTCGTGGTACTCCTTTATCCTTCGGCCAGTACACAAGTCCTTTCGCGTCCAGCTCATCGAGCACTGTGAGGTTCTTCAGCCAATGCATACCGGTCTTCCCGAGTTTGTTCGGGTCCACACCACGCCACACTTGACCTGTGACCCCTCGTGACCTTCCGCTGCCAAGAAGCGGGACAGGCTGGTACACTCCCCGCGCGTCGTGCTGCGCGTAGTGTTTCTTCGAGGACTCGGAGTACTCGCCGAACTGCGGTGTGAACGTGTACTCCCCTGTCTTGGAATAGAACAGGAGGAAGTCTTGGCTGTTCCGCCACTGGGTCTTGACGCCCGCGGCGATGGCGGACCGTTTCCACGAGATCAGATTCTCGAAGTGGCCGAACACTTCGTCCATGACCAATCGGAGGGCAGCGACCATGCGCCAGTCGCAATGCACGTAGATGCTGCCATCAGCGGCCAATATGTCGCGCATGACCGACAGGCGTTCGGTCATCATTGAGAGGTAGGAATCGCTCCCGCGTCCCCAAGTGTCGCGGTAAGCTAGTTCCTCGACGACGCTTGGTTGCTTCTCGACCGTCTCTCGAACTCCGACTTCAATATCCACCGTGAAGTCCGCATCCACGTCGAAAGGCGGGTCGATGTAGATGAGTTTGAGGCCACCGGCGGCTTCGATTTCCCGGCGGAGCGGGCCGTTCTTGAGCGATGAGAGGACGAGCTTGTTGTCGCCCCAGATGAGCTTGTTGGTCCAGCCCGAGGACTGCCGTCCGCGAGCGTCGGAGGCGAAGATGTCAGCGTCCGCGTTCGGCGAACCCTTCGCCGTGGGGACCTCGGCGCGGGGTTCGTCGATGTGCTCGATGGACTGGAAGGGCAGGACGACGTTGGTGACTTCGCTGGTCTTGCCCTGCCAGACGAGTTCGACCTCGGGCGCGTCCGCAAAGAGGAGCAGCTTGTACTTCGCCGGCAGCGGTTCGCCCCGGTCGAGGTAGCCTTTGACTATTTCTTTGTCTCGGTCGCTCAACTCCATGGCCGCCTAGAATACTTCCGCGCTCAATCAAGTCAAGCCGGCGCTACGGCCCTAGTCCCGACATTGGGACTTGATTTACGGTGGAAAGAAGAGGCCACTCT
>CAZVCQ010000360.1:0-3761 GCA_964626085.1 uncultured bacterium | reverse complement strand
GTGGATGGTGCAGCGCGCGGTGCAGATGGTGACCGATTCGACCGGCCTGACCCAGGCCTACATCGACTCCATCAACGCCCTGCCGGCGGACACGAAGGAGCTAGGCAGGCCGGCGGCCGCCGGCGCACTCCCGGCTTCCCGGGTGCGTCTGAATGCTGGTGAGCGCGGCCATCCTGAAGATTGACACCAGCCGGTCCGGAGGTAGGCTGAGTAAGATAAACGGAGGTACGATGAGAACGATGATCGCAGCACTGGTCGGCGCGACGTTGATCGCGGGCAGCGTCGGCTGTAGCGCGTCAAAAAATCCCGCCTGGATACGCTGGGGTATCACGAAGCCAACCACCGAGCCGGGCGCCGAGCCCCTGCTGGCGGAGGCATACAGGTTGTTCTACGCGGCCAGGTTTGACACGGTGCCCTCGCTATACGCGGACCTGGTGAAACGCTATCCGCAGAGCGCCGAGGCCCATCTCGGACTGAGCATGACGTACCGCTATACCGGCAATCGGGATACGGCGCGGGCCCAGGCGCGCGCGGCGTTCGAGCTAGACTCGGCAGCGGTCGGCGTGCTGCTTGACTACGCCGACCTGATTGTGCCGGTCCGGAACGGGCCCATCCCGGACATGACCGATTCGGCCCGCTATGCGGATTCGGACCGCTGGTGCCTCAAGGCCGCGGCCTCGACTCACCCCTTCAACGCGCACGCCAACGTCCAGCTCTTGACCAACTACATGGCGCGAGCCCGCCTGTCGGACGCGTGGCACGAGGCATCCGAGCTCAACCGGAAGCACTACTACCCGCAGCCGCTGCTTGACTTCGCCTACAACCTCCTGGTCGGCCTGGAGCCGGACGCGATACTCATCACCAACGGTGACAACGACACCTACCCGCCCTGGGTGCTACAGCACTCCGGACGCCCGTTCCGGCCGGATGTAACCGTCGCCAACATGACCCTGCTCAACGCACCGGCGGTCGTGAGGATGCTGAGAGACTCGCTCAACCTGCCGGTTTCGCTCACCGACGAAGAAATCGACAACCTCAAACCGAAGACTGACAGCTCTGACCCCGAGCACATCCCGCCACCGAAGTCACCGGCGGTGCAGGTAATCGAGAACGTCATCGCCAACGCGGCCAAGGCCAACCGGACGGTCTACTTCGCGGTGACCCTGGGGCCCGAGGCCCTCCCCTTCTCCACCCAACTGGTCCTTGAAGGCCTGGTCAGCCGCGCGGAGGTGGGCGAACGCGCTTCGACGGTGGACTACGAGCGCCTCGCCGAGAACCTGACAAAGAAGTACCGGCTCGGCTGGCCCAAAACTCTCCCGCCGTGGCCGGCCAACATGTCGCCGCTGACCAGGATAATCGATCCCCTGGCGCCGAACTACGGCTTCCTCTTCATCCAACTGGCGTCCTACTACAACTCGCAGGAAGACGAAGCCAAGACCGACGAAGCGGTTGCGCAAGCGGCCACCTGGATGAAGCGCAGCAGCAGTACTGCCTGGGCCAGCGACTATGTCGAGACGTGGCTCCGGCGCGACCCGGAAAACGCGGTCGCGAAGAAACTGAAGGCCATACTGGATAAGTCCGGCATGACCCAATAGGCCGGCGGCACAGATTCCTCCGCGGACAACGGGAGGCGGGCTCTGCCCGCCTCCCGCGCTACTGCTCGGTCTGATCACTTGGCCACTACGTCCAGCGTGGTGTAACTAACGGTTCTTTGCACGCGGCCACGCCCTGTGGGTTTGTCTCTCTGAGCCCCTAGGCGAAGAGCCTTCGGAGCCGACGATTCTTCGCGGAGTTTACCCTGAGCGCGGGGCGAAGACTCTTCGCCTCACTCAGAGCGACAGCCAAGCGAAAAGTTCAGAATGACGTGCTGTCAAGGTAGTTCACCTACACCACACTAGCATCTAGCTTCTGACAACTGCCATCGTCTGTTCCCAACCCCTGGTCCCCTAGGTAGCTTCTGACTCTACCTTTACCTCTACCTTTGCCTCTACCTCTACCTTCACCTCCTCCCCTACCTCTCCTGATCCCGTCCAGGCTTGAGCAGCACGAACTTGCTCCCCTCAACGATTTTCACAAACAGCAGTTGTCCGCCGCAAATCAGGAGCTGGCACCCGACGATGGCGGTCCTTCCCACCAGGCCGGCGCGCAGGTAGCCGAACGCCAGCACCAGCGAAACCAGACTCAGCCCGACGTAGAGCAGAGTCACGCGTAGATGGCTCCAGCCAATCGACAAGAGCCTCTCATACAGGTGAAGGCGGTGGGCCTGCCAGAACTTCTCGCCGCGTATCGCCCGCCAGAGTATCGTGTAGACCGTGTCAAAGAGGAAGCTGCTGTAGAGAATCAGGAAGAACGTCAGCGGAACCAGATGATTGCCCAGCGTGGCAAGGCGGATGGCCAGTACGGCGAGCACAAACCCGAGCGTCAGGCTCCCGACGTCGCCCATGAACAGCCTGGCCGGCGGAAAGTTAAACCACAGGAACCCGAGGCATCCGTTGATGACCACCAGGGCGACGACTCCCTCGTACGGGTGCCCCGTGGCAAAAGCAGCGGCGGCGATTCCCAGAGAATAGACGACGGCAAGGCTCGTCGCCAGCCCATCCGCGCCGTCGATGAAGTTGAAGAGATTCGTCAGGCTGGTTATCCAGAGCAGGGTCAGAGGAACTGCGGCCCACTCCAGGTGGATATTGTTTCCCCATGGCAGCTTGAACACCTGCAACTGCATACCCGCGCCCATGACCAGCCCGGCAGCGCCCAGTTGCAGGAACAGACGGTAGCTCGCCGGCGGGTCGCGGTAGTCATCCCACAGCCCGATGGCCGCGACGATGACCGTCGCGATTGCGAACACCCCGATGTCTTCGCGCGGCACACCGTGACGGAGCGAAGCGAGCCCGAGCAGCGTCAGGCAGAGCGCAAGCGCGAGTCCGACCCCACCGCCGCGGACCGTAGGCCGGTTGTGGGAACTTCGACCGTTGGGAACGTCAACCGGAGCGCCCTTGCCCGCTCGCCGCAGCATGAGATGTGCACCGACCCACGATACGATAAACGTAGCCAAGGTCAGTACCAGGATCGCAACCGGAGACACAGCAAACCTACGTCAAGACAAGGCTGAGGCTAAGGTTGAGACCCTAGATGGTCCTTCGGTCATCGTCCATCCATTGCTGCGGATTCTAACCCGCCCAGACCAAGTGTCAACAGGCGAGAGAAATAGGTAGAGGTTGAGGTTAAGGTTGAGGTTGAGGTGAAGGTTGAGGTTAAGGTTGAGGTTTGGGGGAAGGGACTAAGGACTGGGGACTAGGGATCAGGGGCTGAGAGGAGTTGGGAGCTTGGGTTTCCCGACTTTGGTGACCCCGTGTCCTGACAGCTAAGTTCGGTTCTCGGTCTTGCTGCCCGGCCCCGGCCAGGCGCGGTACTGGCCCGCGCTGGGCCACGGCTCGCGGATTCTCTGAACTGGTGTTGCTCCGACAAAGAGCCGCAGCGCGCCCCAGAGAGTGCCGAGGCCGTAGGAAACATGATAGGTAAAGAAAAGAAAAGGTAGAAGTAGAGCGAGGCGGAAGCCGAAGCGGTGGGCCTGCTGGAAAGAGGAGAAGAGGGATAGAGAAATATAGGGAATGAGAAGGGATATAGTGAAGAGCAGACCCCATCGAGGGAAGAAGATGGTCAGTCCGATCGCGACGAAGAGACTAAGGACGAAGAGACCAGGGACGACATGACGTGCGGCGAACGCGTACGGCGCGACGAACCACGTCCACGGATTCCACTTC